>NZ_NDIO01000106.1:0-6890 GCF_002241085.1 Vibrio sp. V03_P4A6T147 | reverse complement strand
GAATTAAAAGTCACCGTGAAACTTGTTTTTATCAGAGTTATCAATGAGAAACTCACTGTCATATAAATGAAATAATTATTCTCTACTATCTCGCTCAGATTCAACAACAGACCGAACAACACTCAAAAGGTCAATGGAGAAAAGAAAATGAACCAAGCGACAACTACTGCTGCACCCATTGCGAGTACCACTCGTTGGCTGCGTTGGGCGAACTTGGCATTCATGCTCTACCTACTGCTACTTGCAGTGGCGATGGTAGGTAGTGGATTTAAATGGGCGACAGGTGATCAAGCTAAGGTACTGTTTGAGTTTGCCTCACACCCAATAGCGGGGTTGATGATAGGGTTAGTCGCCACAGCATTGATTCAATCTTCAAGCACCGTAACCTCTATCATTGTCGGTCTTGTGGCTGGCGGATTACCTGTTGAAATGGCGATCCCAATGGTCATGGGTGCCAATATTGGCACCACAGTAACCAACACGCTTGTTAGCCTTGGACACGTTCGTTGCCAAGTCGAATTTAAACGCGCTTTTGCAAGTGCAACAATTCACGACTTCTTTAATCTTTTGGCGGTACTGATTTTCCTACCGTTAGAGATGATGTTTGGTATTTTAGAGAAAATTTCTCATTGGCTTGTGTCACCTTTGCTCTCTACTGGTGATATGAGCATGAAAGGACTCGATTTTATCAAACCTATCACGAGCCCAATTATCACGGCACTAAAAGGCCAGCTGATCACTTTTGGTGAAGTTGTAGGTGGCGTGATGTTGATTGTTCTTGGTATTGCGACCATTTTTGTGGCTATCACTGTCATGGGTAAGCTCATGAAGAGTTTGATGGTGGGTCGTGCGAAAGAGATACTCAAAGATGCCATTGGACGCGGACCGCTGCACGGTATCCTTTCAGGTTCAATCGTCACTGTATTGGTTCAATCTTCTTCAACTACCACCAGTTTAATGGTTCCGCTGGTCGGCACTGGTGTATTGAAAGTACGCGATGTTTACCCATTCACTTTAGGGGCTAATATTGGCACTTGCATTACCGCCCTACTCGCGGCAACGGCCGTTTCTGGTGAGTTTGCGGTATTTGCCTTGCAAATTGCTTTAGTCCACTTAACCTTTAATGTATTAGCCACTGTGTTGATCTATGGTGTTCCGTTTTTACGTGAACTGCCAATTAAAGGCGCAGAAATGATTGCTGAGATGGCAACAAAGAATAAAGCGGTCGTTGCGGGTTATTTACTATCGGTCTTTATCATTATGCCTGGCGGTATACTGGCACTAACGGCTTAAGTAACGAACAAACCACACGACAGATCAAAAAAAATCCCTGAGCAACGCTTCGGGGATTTTTTACAACTAGAAAACAGTACTTTTTAATAATGCGAGAGAGCAACTAAACCGAAAACGGGTACTGGATGGCATCATGGCATTGGTAGCCTTCAATCCAGAAATCATCCAAGGTAACCCAAGTTTCAAGATCTTCTAGCGTTTTAATTTTCGGGTTGATATGAAACTTCGCCATAGGTAGTGGATCACGCTTAAGTTGTACATCTTTCATCAACGCCAGTTGGTCTTCATAGATATGCGCATTGACGATCTTATGGTAGGCCACGCCCGCTTTTTTGCCGGTAATTTGCGCCATAATTGCGAGGAACACGTAGACCTGAACCATATTAAAATTCAAGCCAAGCGGGACATCACACGAGCGTTGCGTACTATTGAGATACAAAGTATCACCCAACAACGAAAAGTGATGACTGTACATGCAGGGGCGCAAGCAACCCATATGAAACTCACCTGGGTTGTAAAAGTTTAGGATTTCGCCTCTATCATCAACGCCACGTGAAAGATCATCAACAATCTTACGCAGTTGATCAATCTGCCCACCATCCGCCTTGGCCCACGCACGTCCTTGAACTCCATACACGCGGCCCATATCATCTTCACCTTTGCGGTATGGATTGTTAAGCCAAGCTATATTTAAATTCGCATTCGCATCCCACGTTTTGGTTCCTAAAGCGCGAAAATCGGCTGCATTATCGTAGCCACGAATATAACCAAGTAGCTCAGCAACTGCGGCTTTCCAGAAGCTTTTACGCGTTGTCACTAACGGGAATTGATTCTGACCTACATCATAGGTGAGATCAGCGTTAACCACCGTTAGGCAGCGTTTGGCGGTACGTTCATTTTCGATCCAAACGCCCTCATCAACAATTCGCTGACAAAGTTCAAGATACTGTTTCACAAACTATCCTTAACACTATTGAGTCACTTTATGGTTAACCTTGTACGCCCATACCATCATCAGTGCACCGACAATGATCATCGGTAGCGACAGGATTTGCCCCATGGAGATAAATCCAGCGAACAATCCTAATTGTGCATCAGGTTCACGAACATATTCGACAAGGAAACGGAATGTTCCGTAGCCTATCAAAAATAGCCCTGAGACTGAACCAATTGGCCGATTTTTGCGGATAAACAGGTTCAATATAATAAACAGCACAATCCCTTCTAAGAAAAACTCATAAAGCTGTGATGGATGACGAGGCAAAGGCCCGCCGTTTGGAAAAATGATCGCCCATGGAACATCGGTTACTCGCCCCCACAATTCACTGTTCATGAAGTTGCCTAGTCGTCCCATGCCTAAACCAAATGGAACCAAAGGAGCCACAAAATCGGCGACACCAAAAAACGTCCGGTTATTTTTACGTGCATACCAAAACATTGCACTGATCACGCCAAGTAGACCACCATGGAAAGACATCCCGCCTGTCCACACTTTAAAGAGATAGAGCGGGTCTTGGAGAAACAGATCAAAATTGTAAAACAACACATAACCGACACGACCACCAATGACCACCCCTAAAAATCCAGCAAACAGCAAATCCGAGACTTGCTCACGAGTCCAGCCACTATTTGGTTTGTCCGCTCTGCGATTGGCAAGCCACATCGCAAAAACAAAACCAACTAAATACATTAAGCCGTACCAGCGAATGGATATAGGGCCAATCGCAATCAGCACGGGATCAATATTTGGGAACTGTATAAAACCCTGAGACATAAACGTGTTCTCTTACTAAAAATGAGGTGAAGATAATAAGTGATTAAAACAGCATAGTTGCCGCTATAACCATCAGAAAAACGGAGAATATTTTTTTCAATACCGCCGTCGGTAACTGAGTCGCGTAACGCGCTCCTAATCGAGTAGTGAGAATTGAGGTCGAAGCAATGGCGACTAACGCAGGCAAATAGACATAGCCAATGCTGTAAGGTGGTAAATTCTCCACTTGATAACCGTGCAAAATAAAACCAATCATGCCAGAGATTGCGATCACACACCCACAGACAGAAGAAGAACCGACGGCTTTACGCATTTCAACGCCATGACGATTCAAAAAAGGAACGGAGAGCGAACCGCCACCAATTCCCGCTAAACTAGAGACAATACCAATACCACTGCCACATAGCATGGTCACCCACGCACCGGGCATCGATCTTTGCATTTGCGCTTTTATCGATAAAAACATTTGAATCGCCAGGCAAAAAACAATCACGCCAAATACTTTCGGTAGATATTGAGTCGGAATCACATCTGCGATCATTGAGCCAACAAACCCACCGACGATAACGCCGGGCATGAGCCACTTGACGACAAACATATCCACATTGCCCAATTTAAGGTGATTTAATGCCGAAGAAGCCGAAGTAACAATGATGGTCGCTAGCGATGTCGCTAACGCTAAATGCATACTAAGTTCGGGGGAAATACCCGCCTTGGGAAGCAAAAGAAGCAACGCCGGAACGACAATTAAACCACCACCAATGCCCAGTAAACCAGCCATAAAACCAACGACTGAGCCCAATAACACCAGCAACACCATCAACTCAAAATTCACATTGCTTCCTATTTTTTGCCTGCGCGGATAAAGCCAGCAAAGCCTTTATCTTCAAAGTATGAGTGCATCATATTATAAATGTCGTTGCCGTAAGGTTGCATCAACGCTTTGTCAGCAAGTTGTCGTAACTGTCCTAATTGAGAGTGCCTCACTAAATATTTGACCTTGGCTACGTTGGAGGTATTCATACTTAGCATGCGATAACCCAAACCAATTAATAACAGTGAACCGATAGGGTCTCCGGCCAACTCACCACACACGCAAACAGGTATACGATGAGACTGACAAGTCTCTAAAATCTGTTTAAGCGCCATCACCACCGCTGGATGCATGGAGTCATAGACATCAGCAACATGTGCATTGTTCCGATCAACGGCCAACAAATATTGGGTTAAATCGTTGGTTCCAACCGAAACAAAGTCCACTTTGCTCGCAATCAATGGTAGAAGATAAATCATCGATGGTACTTCAATCATAATGCCAATCTTGGGCATTATGATCCGATCATCAACGCTAGAGACTTCTCGATACGCTTGCTCAATCAACCGCATTGCGTCGTCCAACTCTTTCGTTCCTGAAATCATGGGCAATAAAATGCTGAGATTTTGGTTATCGCCGCTGGCACGCATCATCGCCCGCAGTTGAATCAAAAAGATATCGGGATGATCGAGCGTAAAACGAATGCCTCGCCAGCCAAGAAAGGGATTGTCTTCTTCAATGGGTAGATAAGGCAGTGCTTTATCGCCACCAATGTCTAACGTTCTCATCACCACCCGTTTATCAGGATAAGCGTTCAAAACGCTGCGATACTGCTGCACTTGTTCTTCTTCTGATGGAAAGCGATGTTGCAGCAAAAAGGAAATTTCGGTTCGATACAGCCCGACACCATCAACCCCTTGGTTAATTGCGATGTTGGTATCCGCGCTTAATCCAGCATTGAGCATCACTTCAATACGTGTGCCATCTTGCGTAAAAGGAGCTTCTGCAATGGTTTCATTAACCATTTGAGAAAGTTCGCTTTCTTCATAAGCTAAAGCGCGATATTCCGCCAGAATTTGTCTATTTGGTGAGATAAAAACCTTGCCGCTATAACCATCGACAATGCCCTTTTTACCGTTGATCTCCTTGAGATTAAGTGAAATTCCCATCACTGCAGGAATGCCCAGCGCCCGTGACAATATTGCTGCGTGGGAATTGGCAGCCCCTTCTAAAGAGACCACCGCCAGTAATTTATCTTTAGGAATAGCGGCGAGAATTGAAGCAGTAAGTTCGCGTACCACCAAAATGATCGGTTTATCAAGTTGCTGCTGATCATGCTCAGTGTTGTGCAAAAAAAATAGCAGTCGCTGACCTAGCTCACGAATATCCTGTGCACGCTCACGTAAGTAAACATCTGACATCTTCGCAAAACGGTTGGAATAACTCTCCACAACCTGCCGTAATGCCCAATCTGCACGATCGCCTTTTTGGATCTGGCTTTTCAGATCGTTGCGTAGCATCGGATCATTGAGTAGATGAGTAAAGAGATCGAAGATGGCTAACGCATCTTTATTAATATCACTATCGAGTTTTTTTCTTAAACGACGAAAATCGTTCAAGGCGCTTTCTACCGCCAGCACTAGCCACTCTTGTTCTCGTTCAATATCGAGCGTTGAGGCGGGGTAAACATCAGACAGTTGAGGCTGGGTGTCATCCCACCAAAACTCACCAATCGCGATGCCAGATGACGCAGCAATGCCACTGGTGGATAACTGCTTTTTCGAAAGCAGCCACTGCCCTTGTGTTTGAGCATGAGCAATAATCACGGCCACTTGCGCCGCCAGAGTGACAATAAAAGACTCTTCCATCTCACTAAATAAGCGAGGTGTTTTTTGCTGCACGACCAAGACACCCAATACTCGCTTGCGATGAATAATCGGCGTACCAAGAAAGCTTTGATACACCTCTTCGCCAAGCTGTTTGAAGTATTTAAAATTAGGATGTTTCGACGCTTCGGCAATGTTGATTGGCTCAGCTGAACGTTTCACTAAGCCCACTAAACCTTCGTCAAAACCGATGTGGATTTTGTCGCCTTTGAACTTTAAGCCTTGCGTTGCCATCAGTTCTAGACGATGTTTTTCTTCGTTAGCAAGATAGACAGTGCAACACTCGGTACTCATCGCATTGCACGTTTGCTTAACCAAAATATCCAAGGCTTGGTGTACATCTTCTACCTTGGATACTTGTTCAACTATTTCCCTTAGCTGAGAGAGCATGTCTATCCTCTTTTATTTTTGCGCTTACCTTTGTTATTACGTTCTTTAAATGGCATCGCGAATGATGCAAACTCTTTCATGGCGCGACGATAAACATCTCGCTTGAAAGAGACTACTTGCCTCACTGGATACCAATAACTGACCCAACGCCAACCATCAAATTCAGGGGTACTGCCGCGCTGCATGTTGATTCTTGATTCATCACACTCTAAGCGCAGAAGAAACCATTTCTGTTTTTGCCCAATACAGACAGGTTGAGAATCCCAACGAACGAGCCGTTTTGGTAATTTATATCTTAACCAATGACGGCTTGTTGCTATGATTTTCACATCTTTCTTTGTAAGCCCAACCTCTTCGTAAAGCTCTCTAAACATCGCTTGTTCAGGAGTTTCATCGTCGTCAATTCCACCTTGTGGAAACTGCCAAGAGTGTTGTCCGTATCGTTTCGCCCAGAATACCTGACCATGGTTGTTACAAATCACAATACCAACATTGAGTCGGTAACCATCGCCATCGATCACTGGCCAACCTCTAGTAAAATCTTAATTGCTTTGATTTTTCCACATATCCCCAATAGGAGCAAACTTACTAGTGTGATTAACACGAGATTTATGTGTTCCTAATCATTAATTGGATAACTTTTCATCAAATTTAAAGTTATCAACAAAATAATGCGACACCAGCCACATTTATTCACCTTTTCTGTGAGTAACTATGTGAAGAATCTCTAGAT
>NZ_NDIO01000100.1:0-24027 GCF_002241085.1 Vibrio sp. V03_P4A6T147 | reverse complement strand
TGACCATTACCGCTACAGGTATAACTGTTGCCAGATTTTTGCCACGAGGTATTACAAGGAGGATATTGATTATTGGATAAATTATATTGTTGGGCACAAACCCCACCGCTCATGAGCAGTAAGCTAATCAGCCATTTATAGTGAATCACTTTTCACCCCCACTTCAATAACTCGCTGCAACATCCAATCGCCAGACTGACAGCGCCCGGTTGACGTGAGTTGATGAACAGTACGGCCATCATCCATTGTACCCACCAAATTACATTTAACCTGTGCGCTACATTGCGCTAATCCTTCACCTTCAAACGTGAGTGATTGTACAGAATTAGTATGGCAACTCCCGCTAGGTGGCGTTTGATAAAAACGACTCAGTTCAACGTTGATCGCCGATCGCGCCGCCATTTCGGCCCTTGTCCCTAACACCATCGAAACCAATTGCTGGCTATTGCGCTGTTGATTACGGTTAGCGACCGATGCAACAAAGCCGACCACCACAATGATAAAGATGACCAAGACTAAGCCGCTGCCTTGCTGTTTACGGCGTGTTGTAGATAAGCGCATCATGGTCAAACTTTACCTCCTCGCCGCGGTCGGAAAATGTCAGTTCAATTTTCACTAAGCCGTTGCGTTGTAGCTCTGGCTGTGTGACGTGAAAATTAGCTTGGCTAATGTTTTCAGCCATCAATACTGGAGTGCCAAGCTGCTCAGGGCTGAGCGCACTGCGATTAAGCGTGTAATCCGCGTAACGATAAATACGACTGTTCTGATAACAAAAAGCCACTGGCGTGCGATAAAAATAGACTCGCTTAGCTGGCGATTGAATTACAAAACCAGTCGGTTGTGTCAAGGCTACATCGACCATGCTTGTGTTGTTGGGTGATGTAAAATCCACATCTGCGTTTACTTGCGCTATTTGTCCGCTTGCACTTGGCGTTTGGCGTAGCGAAGCGGCGTTGGTTGGAAACACGACCAGACGATCGCCATTGAGTACCTTTTTGTCGATCGGTAACAACCGTACCGCAGCCGAAGGCGATTGCACGGTTGGCAGCTCGCTGTAGATCGCGCTGTCAGTGATCGGTAAAAACTCAATGCAACCATTTTCTACCATCACGCTGTTTGGTACCGCTTCACGCAGTTCTCGGCTCAGCCGCTCAATAACAAAGCGCCCTTGTTGGATCAAAGCTTCGCGGGCGGTGGTATCAACATAAATACCCATACTTTGGCGGATCACAGAGCCTAAAAATAGCCCGACTACCGACAACAGAATAATCGCAATCACCATTTCAATCAGGGTAAAACCACGCATCAGAAATTGCCCTTAATCGCCGCAAACGGGTAGCGGTTGCCCTTCGGGTCAATGATCACCACAGATACCCGTTTATAGTGAGTCAGTTGGTTAGCGTTCACTCCGCTTAGTTGCCCGCCACTGTCCTGTTCATAAAATATTTGAATCTCAACGTTATAACGTTGGTAATCAGCACTGATATCAATGCCTAATACATCTTTAACCGATCCCGTTAGGCCATGGAAATCATCCACATCGTTGTACAAAGTATTATTGGTTTCACTAGATTCGGGACCAAGTTGCGCAATGGACGTACACATTGTTCGTCCTGATGCTGTCACTAATACACACTCAGGCACTCCACCATTAGGGCCGGAGTTTTGGTCAAAGGCTCGGCCCATTACTTCATCCATAACCGCGCGGCCTAACTCGGCGGCTTTTACTGCTAGCACCTGTTCAGCGCTTTGTTGCGAGCGAGGATAAAGCGCGGCCGTGATGCCTGTCATGGCTATTGCCGTTACCGTGATAACGATGATCATCTCAATGAGAGTAAACCCGCGCGGCGCGTTAACACGCATAAATGTACCCCTCGCTATTGATGCACACTTGGCGAGATTCACCCGATTGCAGATTATTTAAGGTAACGGTGCAGTTTGCCGTTAAGCACTGCGCGGCGCGACCTAAACTATCAAAATCTAAAAAATGGCTACCATCATTATTGGTTAACGTCAGGGTGATATCGTTCGCCGCAGCATCGACAAAACTGCTGTCTGCAAGCGTACTTGGTAGTGAAGTGGTGCAAGCACCAGCAGAAACGGAAGGAGATACTTGCTGCGCTTGATTATTGCTGACCAACCAGCGATTACAGAGGTCGGTGCGCTGCATGGCGCGGTTTTGGGTCAAACGCAGTGAGGCCAACACTTCGCTTTGTGTGGTCACGCTTGAAAAGCCAGACGTTCCAGAATAACGACTGGCGGCATAAGCAGATAGAATACCGAGCAAGAGAATAATGACGATCAGCTCGATTAAGGTAAAGCCCAATGTTCGACCAATGGATTGGCGCATCGCTGCCTCACGGAGTTGGAATCTTACGGAAAACGAAATTCCATTATAAATAACACTAATAAAGACAAGTGACTTAAACGGTCACCTGTCTTATCTACTCATAAACCGCATATTCTCTATTACTTAGCAACCAGAGAATACTTGGGTACTCGGAGCCGCTGATGAAGTCGCTTCTGTGTAAATTACATTACAGGCAGCGCTAGTTTCACCCCAGTTAGTGTTACCTTTGAATGAATAACGTATTGATGAAGTAGAGACAGCTGGCGACTGAGCCTCCCAGTCTGAATCAAGGCCAATAACGGCTCTACCAATCCCTTCAGGAGTTGCTGCTGGATAGCCATAAACAATCGCTATATTGCCATCTGTTAAGTTAGTACTAGCTGAAGTTTCTAAGCCAGCCAAAGCCGCCTTACCATATACAATTCCGCTCGCACCATCAATAGCGCCTTTCAATCCTTGCAAGGACGCTTTACGAGCATCTCCCTGAAAATTCAAAAAACGTGGCGCAGCGGTGACGGCGAGAATGCCAAGAATGACAATCACAACCACAAGTTCGATTAGGGTGAAACCGTTTTGTCTTTTCATAGTTACTTTCTCTCTATGTTTTAATCAATGCGCAGACTTACTGCAAAGTGACGGTCACACGACCAGTTTTTATCTCATACACAAACTGGTGCGCGGTTCCGCCCTCTTTTTGCACATAAGTACAAGTGGCTTGACCGTCATCGGCTTGTGCTGAATATTTTACATTAGCGTTATTGGCTGCATTAGCGACTGTGTCAACTTTTGGTGGGTTTTGCAGCAAATTATCCATTAAATCAATACATGACTGATCCGTAATCGCCGCTGGATAACTGGTATTATCGGTATTGAGCGCCAACGGATAACCGTCCCTAAAACCTGTTGCGGCCCCGCTGCTATCTGTAGAGCGAGTCAGCCAGAAATTGACACCATCATAGTTGACGGTGTTTTGTTTTTCCGAGCCCAAAGTCACAGAGGTTCTTGCCTGAGCTTCCCACTGAGCACGCGCCGATAGAACACCAGTAGCAAAACCACCGGCAACCCCTTCGATGCTGGCTTTTTTCGCTTCATCGGTGACATCTAAAAAGCGGGGTAGCGCTGCAACGGCCAATAAGCCGACAACCACAATCACTACGACTAATTCAACTAAGGAAAAGCCCGTTTGTTTGTTATCCATGCTCTACCTATCTCTTTGTTATTACCGTGTATTATACGCACTTGTTCTCGCATCGCTACGGGGCGAGTGCCCATTTCACTGCTTACGTCGAAAACTCATGCTGAAAAATCGACGCTTACTGTAAACTTATCCCTTAAAAGTTCAATGGTTATCACCTGTTTTTGACTGTAAACATAGCGACATTGATACTGATTTGCTTGATGTGCCGATTCAATTGAAATCACTTTGCTTTCAAGCAGTTGTTCATCTGGGTATAGCAGGCTTAACCAATAACGACAATCTATACTTGATTCATTCTCAGCCAATGGTAATACCCAGCCCGTTGTACTCATATTGAGTAATCGACCATTCGCGATTAAAGTTGAGGGCCGCCCCTTTAATAACCAATCTTGCTTATAAAAATTAGCACTTTCTACGATTTTACTGCTCGCCATCGCTAATGCGGTTTGATTGGCTTCTTTTTCTATCGACTTCCATGCTGATAGCAAAGCCATCAAAAGAACAAAGACAATCAACCCCCAAATTACGAACTGAGAACGCTCTATCGCCGTTTTCATCTGACAACCTTTATCCTTTGATCGCGTCGAGCATTCCCCACATTGGCAAAAAGATGCCAAGTGCCAGCACCAGCACCATAGCGGCGACAATCACCAATAAAATCGGCTCTATGCGCGCGGTGAGGGTTTTGAGATCGTAATCCACCTCTCTATCGTAGAAGTCCGCGACTTCAAGTAGCAACTCATCAATGCGCCCTGTCTCTTCACCCACCGAAATCATCTGAATAACTAATGGCGTAAAAATATTGGCGTTTACCGCGGTGGTGGATACGCTTGTTCCCGCTTCAATGGCAGCTTTCATTTCTAACAGGCGAGATTCTAGAAATTTGTTATCCAACGCTTCGGCAGATAATGCTATCGATTGGTTTAACGGCACCCCCGCTTTCAACATCAAGGCAAAAGTTCGAGAAAAACGCGCCAATTGCGCTCGGTTCACTATGCCGCCGACAATTGGCATTCTTAAGCGAAACTTATCCCACTTTTGACGCCCTGCGGCTGTGCTCAACCAAGCTCTGAAAGCAAATAAACACCCAAGCAATACGCCTATCATCATCGGCCAGTAGTTGACAAAGAAATCTGACATACCAATTAAAATGCGAGTTGGCAGCGGTAAATCAACCCCGAAACGGCTAAACATGCTAGTAAATTGTGGGATCACTTTAACGTTGAGAATGAACATCGCGACCAAAATAAAGCTGATGACAAAACTCGGATAACGCATCGCCGTTTTAATCCGTTTACGAGTTTCGACTTCTTGCTCGTAGTAATGAGACAATTGCAACAAGGCTTCATCAAGCCGCCCTGTGTTCTCACCGACGTGGATCATCGACACAAACAACGGGCTAAAGACTTTCGGGTACATCTGCATTGAGCTCGATAAACTGCGCCCGTTAGTTAGCTCATTACTAACCGCTTCCAATGCTTCTTTAAGCTGTTTATTGGCACAATTTTGGATAAGTCCTTTCATCGAGCGCAGCAGCGGCACACCCGCCTTGGTCAAGCTGTAAAGCTGACGACAGAAGATCACCAACACCTCAAGTGGCACACTTGGGGTAAACAGCGATTTCCAATCAATCGAAAAATCAGCCCCTTGGTCTGACGAAATTAAGGTCGGAATGACGCCTTTGTTAAATAGCGCTTCCGCCGCGAGCTCTTCTGTCGGCGCGTCAACATGCCCCGAGGTTTTGCTACCATCTAAATTTCGACCCTGATAACGATACGTTGGCATGAGTAACCTTAACTATAGATAGATGGCTTGAATGATGCCGGATGAATCACCTTCACCTAAGCTCATCACTTCATCTAAACTGACAACCCCTTGTAGCGCCAACTCCATCGCCGAAGCTAGCAGCGGTTTGTATTGCTTCGACTGACGAGCGGCTTGCGCAAAACTAACTGCATCGTTGGCGCGCAGCGCATCCATCATCTCGTGTTCAAGTTCTAGCATTTCAAAAACCCCAATTCGCCCACGGTACCCCGTCAAATTGCAGTTCTGGCACCCACGCCCACGTGTAAAAGCCGCTTCAACTTGATTTGGGAAACGCACCGTCAGCCACTGTTTGCGCGCTTCATCAACCTCATCCACCGCTTTACAATCGGGGCACACTTTACGCACTAAACGTTGGGCAACCACAGCCCGCACGGCGCTGGCCACTAAATAACCCGGCGCGCCCATGTCCATCATGCGCAAGGCGCTATCAACAGCATCATTGGTGTGTAAGGTGCTCAACACTAAGTGGCCGGTTAAGGCCGCGCGCAAACCAATTTCAACCGTTTCTTGATCGCGCATCTCCCCGACTAGAATAATGTCCGGGTCTTGACGCAAAAAGGTTCTCAGCACCGTTGAGAAATCAAGGTCAATTTTAGGGTTGATTTGCACTTGGCTGATACGTGGCAATCGGTATTCAACCGGATCCTCGGCAGTAATGATTTTTTTGCCAGGAACATTAAGCTCTGATAACGCGCCGTATAGCGTCGTCGTTTTCCCTGAGCCGGTTGGGCCGGTCACTAAGATCATGCCGTGTGGACGTTTAAGTTGATGACGTAAACGCTGTAAAATATCGTCAGGAATACCTGACTCTTCCAGTTTACGAACTCCGGATGATTGGTTGAGTAAACGCATCACCACCGACTCACCGTATTGTACTGGCATGGTCGACATACGAATATCGACCGATTGGCCTTTGGCTCGGATATTAAAACGGCCATCTTGTGGGAGGCGTTTTTCTGAGATATCAAGATTGGCCATCAATTTTAAACGCAGCACTAAAGCCGAAGCGATGTTGGTTTCATTGAGTAGGGTTTCGTGTAATACCCCATCAATCCGCTGGCGTAAACGCAATACGTTAGCATCAGGTTCGATATGAATATCAGACGCCCCGACCTGAATCGCATCTTCAAATAGAGAGTTGATGAGCTTAACAACGGTCACTTCATCGCTATCATCATCACCGATATCGAAATCAAAGGCGGTATTGCCTTGGTGTTCCAGTTGTAGCTGCTCGGCAAAGGACGCAATTTCTTTGGTGCGGCGATAGTAACGATCAAACCCTTCAACCAATTGTTTTTCTGGAGCAATAACAAATTCAAAACTGTATTGGGGTAATTGAGTAAGCAGAGATTCTTGAGCAAACAGATCCGCCGGATCACTCATTGCGATGCGCAGCGTGTCGCCATTTTTGCCAATGATTAAGGCGCGTAAACGGCGTGCATGTACCTCCGGGAGGATCTGCACTGCATCAATATCGACATTGGCTCGGCTGAGATCGATCAGTGGCAGCGAAAGTTGCTGCGATAAGAAGCTAAGCATCTGCTGCTCTGACAAAAAGCCGAGTTCGATCAGCGTGTCACCCAGTTTACGTCCACTGCGCTTTTGCGCAGCGAGCGCTTGTTCCACTTGATTTTCAGTGATGATCCCTTCTTCAACCAGCAGATCACCTAAGCGTTTTCGTAGCTTAATTTGCACTCGCACTCTCCTCTAAACTGCTTAGTACGACTAGGCGATCACGAATAAACAGTTGCGACTGACTCGAGAGGCCAACTTTCGCAAGCGCTTGTTGGTAGGTATATTTGGCCGCCTGAAAATCCATCGTACGCTCTTGTGCTATCGCAAGCCCTAACCACCAGCGTGCGTTCTCAGCATCAAGCTTGACTAAGCGTTGATAGCTTTCTAATGCGAGTGAATCTTGCTTGGCTTTTTGTGCCAAGGCTGCCCTTAGCGAGAGATAATCGATCGAAGCATTGTCAGGTAAATGAACTAGAGGGGTTAACGCCGCTTCACTCTGCTTCTCTTTAATCAGCAATTTGGCTAACGCGATCCGCAAACTTTCTCCGTTATGATTGAGTTTTATACCGCTTTGTAAAATTTCAAAAGCTTTGCGCGCATCACCTTTGCCGTAATAGAGCGCGGATAATTTTTGACGGGCGAGTTCATTTTCTGGGGTAAAGCGTAGCACTTCACTGTACGCATCCAGTGCCTCTTTGAGATCATTACTGTCCACGGCTTTATCAGCGCGGCTCATTGCTTTTACCGCCAGTTGCTCTGGCGTCAAATCCACTTGTTCAATCAAAACACTTGAGATTTCTTGGCCACTTTCAGCACCGAGCGCGACCGCAAGGTTAGAATACAACGGCTGTTGATTGGCTAAGGCCGAATCCTGTTTAACCGTCACTGTGGGCGTTGCTGAATTTGACGTTTTTTTGTCTACTGCAACAACGGCAGTTTGGTAAACGGGACGATGAACTGAGACAATTTTAGTGGTCGGAGAAACAAGCGCAGGCGAAGAGCTTCGCTCATCAACCTCTAACAACAGGCTCTCAGGTTCATTCACTATCGCTTGATTGGCCAGTGTTTGACTGACTACTGTTTGGCTGACCACTGTTTGATTGGCTACTGTTTGGCTGACCATAGTTTGGTCAACCGCAGCTTGGTTAACCGTAGCTTGGTCAACCATAGCTTGCTGCTGTGACACCGCCCATCCACCGACCGCTAAGCTGGCTGCAAACCCGGCTACCATCCACAACCAAGCGCGGCTGCGTTTTACTTTCGCAACTTGCGCTGGTTGCAAGTTCACCACCGATTGGCGTTGCGCTTGTGCCAGTTTTGATAGTGCATCGTTCATCGCACTCATGATTGACTCCATCCCCACATAAAAGGGCGTTTAAACTTAGGCTTACAGGTATCAAACGTATCGTGAATCGCTGTAAATAGGTGCTGATTGCGAATCGTGCTGTCGTTTTGCGTAAAAGCCAGCAACAGAGCTTTGTGACACACTTGGTTAATCAAACGAGGGGTACCATAACTGGCTCGCCACAACGCTTTTTTCTGTTCAAGATTAAACAGTTGCGCATCACCTCCGGCTTTGCTCAAGCGGCTCTCGATATAAGCGACTGTTTCATCTAAAGAGAGCGGCCGCAGATAAGCGCTAAAAGTAATTCGTTGGCGAAATTGGCGCAGATGGTGCTGCGCTAAACGCTCATCAAGCTCTGGTTGGCCGATCAACACCAGTTGCAACAACTTTGTGTATTCTGTTTCTAAATTGCCAAATAAACGCAGCACTTCTAATGCATCGTCTGGTAACGCTTGTGCTTCATCAACAATGGCGACTACTCGTTTCCCCTGCTGCTTTAGCACAATCAATTGTTGCTGAATACGATCAACAATATCCGCATCATCTTGCTTACTAAGGCCTAGCTCGCTGGCGACAGCTTGGCGAAGTTCTCGACCATTAAGCGCTGGGTTGGGTAAGTAAATCAGTGCAATATGATCATGTAAATGATTGATCAACATACGACACACCATGGTTTTTCCGGTTCCGACTTCTCCGGTTATCTTGATCACTCCTTCGCCTAAATCAATGGCGGCACTCACTGTCTGAATCGCCTCGTAATGTGGTGCTAAGCCTAAAAACAGTGATGTATTAGGCGTGAGATGAAAAGGCAGTTGCTCAAAACCAAAGTGCTCAAGATACATGATGTTTATTCTTCGTCTGGGAACCACTCCTGTAGTAGTTCACGCGAGCGTTCGAGCTCTTTTTGCCACGTATTAACACCCACAACCGTTGGTTTCAGCAAAATCACCAATTCGGTTTTTTCAGTCAGCTCAGAGGTGTTACGAAACAGATACCCTAAACCGGGTAAATCCCCCAAAAAAGGGACTTTAGATACTTGATTGGAGGTGTTGGATTTCATTAATCCACCAATCACCACCACGTCACCATCTTGCGCGCGGATCACCGAGTCTGATTCGCGGATCGTACTACGCGCTAATGGTAAAATGATCTTAGTATTCCCGTAATCAATCTGTTTGTTCTGCTCTGCCACTTCAATCACAGCAGGGTGAACGTGCAAGAGCACATTACCTTGATCATCAATTTGTGGCGTCACATCAAGAGAGATACCCGAGAAAAATGGCGTGAGTTGAACATCTGGTGCGACATTGGAGTTCTCGCCATTTCCGACTACACCTGTCACATCGGTGACATAATATTCATCAGTGCCGACTTTGATCACCGCTTTTTGGTTGTTAGCCGCGGTAACTCTAGGGCTGGACAGGACATTCAAATCCCCTTGAGTTCCCATGAAGTTAAGCACTGCTTTAAAGCTGCCATCTGAAATGGTGACATTGGTTTGGCCTTGCAGCAGAGTGCCAATCGCATCCATCCCCGGCAGTAACGAAGCCGCACTACCGACCTTATTAATCACAACATCACCATTGCCAAAGGACATATTTGACCAATTGATCCCTTGCTGGTAACCATCGCTCAAGGTGACTTCTAAAATTTTCGCTTCAAGGATCACTTGTCGCTGTAGACGTTGCTGAGAAATGCCTAGAAACTCTCGCACTTCACGTATTTCATCTGGGTAGGCTCGAACAGTGATTACGCTCGCTTGTGGCGTGACAACAACGCCTTGACCTTTGCCCGAGCCAATCAGCTGTGCAACGGCTTTTTCAAGTTGCGGCCAGAAATCGCTTTCACTGGTGGTTTCAATTTCCGTTCCACCTTTCGAATTACTAGATGAGTTACTCGAATTGGAATTAGAACTGGAATTTGAGCTAGAACTACTCGAAGAACTAGAACCGGTATCCGTATTAGTGATCGTCCCGGTGGTGATGGAAGTTAAAGAACGGCCCGTACGTTTAAGTTGTAGATAATCGACCGGGATAGTCACAGTACGCAGGCCTGACGGATAAACCTGAATCACTTTACCCTTTTTGATAATTTCATAGCCATACATGTCACGAACGACGGCCAATACATTATCCAAAGTCACGTCGGTTAGATTTACCGTTACACTTCCAGTAACTTCAGGGTGGATGGCGGCACTAAACTCAGTTCCTTTCACTAAACTGGCAAAAAATACCCTTGCATCCACATTATCAGCTTGGATACGAAAGCGTTTAACCGTTTCTTGACTGCGCGCTGTGATTCCCTCAATGTCAGGCATCAAGTCAGCTTCTACGGAGGCCGGTAGAACGGCTAGATTTCGGCTGTTGGCTTCATTAATCGCCTGATTCAAAGACTGTTTCATCTCAACTGGATCGCGATGCCCCATAGAACAGCCCATTAAGGATACGATGACTACGCCTAATACGATTTTACGCATACGATTTCTATACCTTACTGCTTGATGTCCAGAGAAAAGAGGCCTAAATACCACGACTTTCCTCTGCGAGAAAGGGTCACTTGCTGTGGTTCAATGGCTTCTACTGTGTAGCCAAATAGCGACTCTCCGATGCCAACCACTTGATCGTTAAGCACTGCCACACAAGGTATGGTTTGTTGGCATACAATACTTTGCAACCTAGGTAGCGGGTAGCTCTCTATCTTATTGACAGGTGATGCGCTCTCAATCGCCCAACCTAATGGCGCGGTAGGATCTTGCGCTGCCCAACTACTGCATACAACACACATCAACAGCAGTGAAAAAACAGATCTAACCACCAATAAACTCCTGTCTAATGCCTAATGTGTACACTTCCATAATGACTCTGGCTTGGGGGTAATTTTCTACCTTGTATTGGAAATGACGCCAATAATACTTCATCGGTAAACTTTCTAAATTGGTCAAATAATTCAATATCGCGAAGTAATTACCGGTGAACTCCAATCTCACAGGATGAACATAATAGCCTGAATATTCAGATGATTGGTTGTTATTTGCAATCGGCTCTGCTGCTAATGACTCCATGGAGACCAAAGTCAACTCTGGGCTGGTTGCCAAAACACTTTCAAGCAATTGCGCCATCTTCGCGGGTGTAATCAGTGAATCAACCAATGCTGCCAGCTCAAGCGAGAGAGTTTGGCTCTGCGCCATTAACTGTTTGAATTCTAGATTGATCTCTTGATTCGGATCTTTATTAAGCTTAGCAGTCAATAACAGAATTTCACCTTGCATTCGCTGGTTCATCTGCTCAACAGACTGAAGCTGTAACCGATTAGCCGCCACCGATTTCATCGCAGGTTCGAGTAACAAGCTAAACAAGAGCAGTGTAATCACCACTAAGCCACACAGGGCGATCAACATTTTTTCACGCGAACTGATGGCTAAGAATTTGTTGCTGATGCTCTGCCAATTCATTGGCTATCCTCCGCTTTAGTTTTAAGCTCAAAGATGAGAATGCCTTGCTCATTGCGCGCAATTTTTAACTTTTCAAAACTACGTCCCACTAGGTTCAGTTCGCTTTTAAACTGACTTAACCAGTTTGGAATATCTTTCGCCTCTCTGGCTAAGCCTTGCAAATCGAGCTGCTCATGTTGAATGGTAATGGTCGTTAATGAAATATCATCACGGCTGAGTGTGGCTAGCGAACGCATGACTCCTGAGTAACCGACCTGTTGTGATTGATCAAACTCATTAATCGAATCCAATGTGGCTTGTTTGCCCTTAATTTGCTGCTTCAAACGCTCAATCGCCGCCATTTTTTCAACCGATGGCTTATGCTTGTCAACTTTCTGTTTGGTCGTTTCTAATTCAGCAGCAAGGACTTTATTTTGCGCTTGTTTGGCTTGTAGCTGCTGTTTCAATTGACTATTTTGCCATTGATAACTGGCATAGGCCAATAGCATCACTAAAGCGACAATGCCCCAAATCGCGCAGACCATGGAGAGTGAAAAATACTCTTTCTTCGGCTTAAGATGCGCCGGGTATAAGTTGAGCATTGAATCGTCAATGCGAGTCACTTGCTCCACCAGCAGATGAGCCGAACTCGGTAACCGCTCATCAAGCAGGGAAACTTTGACATTTAGGCGTTCATTTAATGCATCGACCAACTCTTGCTGCGCTTCTTCATCACACAGCACTTTTAGCTGATGTAATGAGGCACCTTTAAGCTGCGAGGAAAGGTAATCAATCGAACGTTGCAGTTCTAACGCTAAACCATCGAGCTGTAAAACCGAGCTGGCAACACCAGTAATGGGAGAGACAACACCTCTCATCGTTCGTTGAAAACAGCATTTTCGATCCACAAATGCGTCAAACTTAAAACTGCTGTTTTTACTGCGCTGTAACAGCAAAAAATGCTCAAGATCACCGGCACTTCTCGCCCACACTTCATCTTCGGGAATGACTTTGCCTAACGCTAAACCCATCGCACTCAGTTGCGACGCCACTTCCAATACCGTGCGTTTTGAGACCACGTAGGCTTGAATTTTATTATCTGCGAGTAACGGAAAAGCATCAGCGATGATGTCAGTGACTTTCTCTGTCACCAGATCTTTCAATAAAAATGGCAGGGCGACTGACCACTCTTCTTTGGGTAACTGCGGTTTTTCTATTTGATAAGTTTGATAAAAATGAGCGTGGAGGACAAGGTTAATTACCGTACCCTTGATGTTGAGCGGTTTGAGTGCGTGAAAGAGTACATGTTGCCACGTTGCACCATCAAGCGGGATCTCTGTCGGCAAAGTCGCATCATCCAAAGCCGAGAAATAGAGAGCATCAGGTCTTACGACAACGAACAATTGCCGCAACGTCGCTTTAGATGGTTTTAATTTATCAATCAGTGACTGAAGATTCATATAGGTTCGCTTTTATTTTTTACGCCAACGATTTCTTCGCCCTAAGGTCACGCTAGGGCTAATTATTTTCTCAGGTAACAAAGGCTGTTCTTCTTCAAACAGTCGGCCTTGCCCACCATGAATGCCTAGGTTTTTTAGCGTTTGCCACTCTTGCTCTGTTTCGACACCGACCGCAATAACTTGAGTCTGAGTACCGCCACAAGCACCGATCATGCTACGAACAAACAGCTGATTTTCATGCCGTTGGTCTATTTTCTTCATCAAACTGCGGTGTAACTTAAGGAAATCAATCTTAAGATCTTTTATGTAGTGAGTGCTGACAATGGTTCTGCCCGCCTGCCCTACGATTACCTTAGCACCGAGGCCGGAGATCATCTTAATAACGGGGCGCATATAATCGAGATGTTGCACTAATCGGCCTTCAGGAAACTCAAAGGAGAGCTGCGATCGGCTACTCGAGGTAAGTTGCAACAATTCATGCCGGAACCACTTAAAATACTGCTTATCGGCGAATGGAATCACATGCAAGTTCACTGACACATTGACCTTAACTTCAGAGCTTTTAAGCAAACGAACGACTTTAAGCAATACGGCTCGATCCATTACCATTTCATAACCAACCGTTTCTAAGGCTGAATGGAAGCGAGAGGCTTTTATAACACCTTGTTCTGGATCATCAATACGCGCAAACAACTCATCGTGCAGCCATACTAAATCATTCGTCTTTTCAAGCAAATAGCAAGGTTGACGGAATAAAATTATTTTCTCAGGCGTCAGCACCTGATCAAACAAAGTTCGCCAACGCACACTGCCGCGTTCCTCTTGGAAAAAAGTACTCTTTTTAAAGCGGCTCCACGTATTCACTCGCTGTAACTGAGCACTTTTTAAGGCCGTTTCTGCCTCATCCAACACTCGACCACGCCGCTCGCCTTCGCTGTACATACTGATACCTATATGGCACCAGTTTTCTTTATCGAGCGGCTCAGGAGGCGATATGCGCGCTAAAAGCTTCAAACATTGTGTAGCAATAGAAGCGACCTCTTTTACCCCTTGGTGCGGCACAAAAATGGCAAAATCGGTATCGTAATAGCGAGATAAAATAACATCCGGGTAACGCTGTATGACGTTGGAGATGTTCTCCCCGACTTCCACAACGAGATCATCCGCTGCTTTTTTATCATTTTCTTCGCACAGAGAATCCCAATCATCGATACGCACTAACAAAACGCCACCACGCGCGCCATTCTCTAACAAGGCTGATTCCAATTTGCTATCAAAAAGGACACGGTTGGCCGTACCCGTCAACTTATCTAAGAAGGTTTGGGTCCGGATAAAAGTATCAAAGCGGCTACGCTCTTGACGAGCATCTTGCAGCTCATCAATCAGGACATCAAGCGCCTCACTCGCCGTATAAGGCCACTCGCGGTGATCACCTTTGGCGTACTGCTCCACTCGACCGGCGAGAATCATTCGCCCTCGCTCCTCCAACAATTCAGATCCAAGCAATTGCTCTTTAAGCCACTTTACCCCACGAATCAAACAAAACACGATGAGACCAACTGCCAACGTAATAGACCACATGGCACCCAATGAGTAGCTATAACTGAGATAGGGCGGAACGGCTTTAAAGCTGATGCTGTAGCCTGGATTACGTTCAAGGATAATATCAATATGGTACAAACGGGCAGGGTCGACTTTGGACGAGGTATCTTTAAAACGGTAAATAACGCCAGCTGGTGAAGAGAGCTGCATTTCAACAATGCTACTGGCTTGCAACATTTTGGGCATCCAACGTTGCAATGAATAAGCGGCATCAGGATCTTCTATTTCTTTATCGACTACCTCCACAATTCCTGCTAGGTAGTGATTGAGATATTCTTGTCCAAGCCGTTGAAAAGACAAAGTTCCACCAATAAACAAAATGAACATTGCACTGGTTACGATGAGCGTAACAAAAGCTACTAACCGAGTACTCAGTTTCAGTGTTGGTGTATACCGCATGAATGCTGAATTCCTTTTCAACGTAAACTTTGTCGATCACTAAGCTGTGCTGACAAATAAGAAAATGCTAATAGTGATAACTATATAAAAAAGCCGCGGTTTTCGCGGCTTTTTTCGACATTCGAACGTTTAGAATGGGATGTCGTCATCAAAATCCATTGGTGGTTCATTATACTGAGGTTGAGCCTGTTGAGGAGCTGACTGCTGCTGTTGCTGTGGTTGCTTTTGCATCGCTGGCTGCTGAGGTTGCCCCCATCCGCCACCTTGTTGCTGTTGTTGTGGCATTCCACCTTGTGCTGGAGCACCACCTTGAGCACGGCCACCCAACATTTGCATCACACCATTGAAACCTTGTACGACAACTTCGGTGGTGTAACGATCTTGTCCGCTTTGATCTTGCCACTTACGAGTTTGTAGCTGACCTTCAATGTACACTTGTGAACCTTTACGTAAGTATTCACCAGCAACTTCGGCTAATTTGCCAAACAGCGCAACACGGTGCCATTCGGTTTTTTCGCGTTGCTCGCCAGTTGCTTTATCACGCCATGAATCTGACGTTGCAATGGTGATATTTGCCACAGCAGCGCCACCAGGCATATAACGAATTTCTGGGTCGTTACCTAGGTTACCCACTAAAATAACTTTATTTACTCCACGGCTTGCCATGTTTTGCTCCGTCTTCCATCATGAGTGTTCTTTAAATAGCTGACTAGGATACCACGCTTTATGCGAGGCACAAATCTTCACAGAAATAGTTGTCAAAATTCATCTCACAATCTTGCTCAATTTCCTATTTTTTAGAACCGCCACCTCTAATTTAAGGATGACAAAACACTCAGTTACCTTACTATATGAAACTAAGCGCAATTTTATTTATCTCGTTGGCTTTATAACCTAATTTCCGTCATTTTCTAGACAGTTGTCTAACATTCTCGTCAACAGGAAGTGACCATGAGAAAAGCAAACTATACCCGCACCATTTACTTTCTTTGCTTAGATAAAGAACAAGAACACCCTTATATTGACCATTTAACCGATCGGCTTGGACTGCCCATTCCGAAAATTGAGCCTGAAATCCTGCGCCAAACGTATTGTCCAGATAAACACAAAATATTGATGATTGACCATGCCGATTATGCGCTACTGCAGCAACGCTTGGGAAACTGCCCATTAAGCAGTCAGCATCATGAAACGATCCTTATCAATGTGTTGCAAAGATTAACCACGAATGACTTATTAACCTTTGGGCATTTAAAGGGGCTGTTTTATAAAAATGACACCCTAGATAAAATTGCATTTGGGCTTGGTGAAATCATTAACGGACAAAATTGGCTACCCAGACACGCTGTAAGCCAGTTACTGCACTACTATCGCTACGCGTTTGAATCCCATACTGCTCAAGTGATTACAGACTTAACCGCCCGCGAAATACAGATCCTCCGCTGCTTACAAACTGGCGCATCGAATAACCAAATGTCGGAAGATTTATTCATCAGTGAATTCACGGTCAAATCACATCTCTACCAAATATTCAAAAAGCTATCGGTCAAAAATAGGGTCCAAGCGATTGCGTGGGCCAATCAAAATATTCTGTCTTAATTATGTGCTTTCACGCAGAATTTAACTGAGTTCACCGCTTTAGTGGTGATAGCGTTTCATAAAGCATGATAAGGTTGCGCCATCAATTAACAATTCAAATAAAAATAAGGTTATAGCATGATCAAAAAATGCCTATTCCCAGCCGCTGGCTACGGTACACGTTTTCTTCCAGCGACCAAATCAATGCCTAAAGAGATGATGCCAGTCGTCAATAAACCCTTGATCGAATATGGTGTTGAAGAGGCGATTCAAGCTGGAATGACCGGGATGTGTATTGTGACTGGGCGTGGAAAACACTCGATCATGGATCACTTCGATAAAAACTATGAGCTAGAGCATCAAATTAGTGGCACCAACAAAGAAGAGCTACTGGTTGATATTCGTGAAATCATTGATACCGCCAACTTCACCTACATTCGTCAACGTGAAATGAAAGGTTTAGGCCATGCGATTTTAACGGGTCGAGAGTTAGTCGGCGATGAACCTTTTGCGGTGGTGCTGGCCGATGACTTATGTGTCAATCAAGAAAAAGGGGTTTTGGCACAAATGGTCGCTCTGTATAAACAGTTCCGCTGCTCAATTGTTGCCGTTCAAGAAGTGCCTGAAAATGAAACACATAAATACGGTGTTATTTCCGGTGAAATGATCAAAGACGATCTGTTCCGAGTGGATGACATGGTTGAAAAACCAGAACCAGGCACCGCACCAAGCAATTTAGCCATCATTGGTCGCTACATTTTAACCCCAGATATTTTTGATCTGATTGAGCAAACCGAGCCGGGCAAAGGTGGCGAAATTCAAATTACCGACGCGCTACTCAAACAAGCGCAATCAGGCTGTGTATTGGCGTATAAATTCAAAGGCCAACGCTTTGACTGTGGTAGCGTAGAAGGCTATATCGAAGCCACTAACTACTGCTTTGAAAACATGTACAAAAAGAACGAACAAAAAGTCGCGTTGGATAAACATTCGACTCATAAAGCTTAAGTAACCGAATGCGTTAGTCACCTAATGCGTTAGTAACCTAGCGCCTCCCCAATAAAAACCACGGCAAGTCCCGTGGTTTTTATTTACTGTTTTTTTATCCAGTACCTATTTGCACAAAACTCACACTATGCAATACTTGCTTAACTTGTGTTACATAGAGCCTAGATGATGGACAAAATTGAAGTTAGGGGCGCTCGAACCCACAACCTGAAAAATATCAACCTGACCATTCCACGCGATAAATTAACGGTGATTACAGGGCTATCAGGCTCGGGGAAGTCGTCTCTCGCCTTTGATACACTCTACGCAGAGGGCCAACGCCGCTATGTTGAATCGCTGTCTGCCTATGCACGCCAATTTTTATCTTTGATGGAAAAACCGGATGTTGACCATATTGAAGGTCTTTCACCGGCTATCTCTATTGAACAAAAATCAACCTCGCATAACCCTCGTTCTACGGTTGGCACCATTACCGAAGTTTATGACTACTTGCGTCTGCTTTATGCGCGAGTCGGTGAGCCGCGCTGCCCTGAGCACAAAGTTCCACTTCGCGCTCAAACCATCAGCCAAATGGTTGATAAGGTATTGGAGTTAGCTGAAGGTTCAAAGCTGATGCTGCTAGCTCCGATTGTGAAAGAGCGCAAAGGTGAACACGTTAAAACACTGGAAAACTTGGCCGCGCAAGGTTTTATCCGTGCCCGAATTGATGGTGAAACGTGCGATCTGACTGATCCACCAACCCTTGAACTGCACAAAAAGCACACCATTGAAGTGGTGGTTGATCGCTTTAAAGTTCGTCCTGACCTACAGCAGCGCCTAGCCGAATCCTTTGAGACAGCGCTCGAGTTGTCAGGCGGTATTGCTGTGGTTACTGATATGGATGGTGAAGGCGAACAGATTGTATTCTCAGCCAATTTTGCTTGTCCACACTGTGGCTACAGTATGCAGGAGTTAGAGCCTCGGCTGTTCTCATTTAATAACCCAGCGGGCGCATGCCACACCTGTGATGGTTTAGGCGTACAACAATATTTTGACCCTGAACGCGTTATCCAAGATAGCCAACTCAGCCTCGCGCAAGGAGCGATTCGTGGCTGGGATCAGAAAAATTACTACTACTTCCAGATGCTCACGTCACTCGCTGCGCATTATGATTTTGATTTACACACCCCATTTAACAAACTGCCTAAAAAGGTTCAGGAAATCATCTTGAAAGGCTCGGGGAAAACTGAGATTGAGTTTAACTACATTAATGATCGTGGTGATATTCGGGTTAAACGCCATCCGTTTGAAGGCATTCTCAATACACTTGAACGGCGTTATCGCGATACAGAATCTAACTCTGTCCGTGAAGATTTGGTGAAATACATCTCGACCAAACCTTGTACCAGTTGTAATGGCACCCGTTTACGCATCGAAGCTCGCAACGTATTTATCAATGACACCGCACTCCCGGAAGTGGTGGAACTGAGCATTGCCGATGCCTTGCAATTTTTCCAATCTCTTGATTTAGAAGGCCAACGAGCACAAATTGCTGAAAAAGTAATGAAAGAGATCAATGACCGTTTGCATTTCCTCGTCAACGTTGGGTTGAATTATCTCAACCTTTCTCGGAGTGCTGAAACCCTGTCAGGAGGCGAAGCACAACGGATTCGCTTAGCGAGCCAAATTGGCGCTGGACTCGTTGGGGTAATGTACGTCTTAGATGAGCCATCGATTGGGCTCCACCAGCGTGATAACGAACGGCTATTAAAAACGCTCACGCATTTGCGCGATCTAGGCAACACGGTATTGGTTGTAGAGCATGACGAAGACGCAATTCGTATGGCCGATCATGTAATTGATATTGGCCCTGGCGCTGGTGTGCATGGTGGGCAAGTCGTCGCAGAAGGGAATGTGAATGACATTATTTCCAACCCTAATTCGCTCACGGGACAGTACCTGAGCGGCGCGAAAAAAATTGCGATTCCTACCGTGCGTACCCCGAGAGATCCCAAGAAAACGGTGGAGCTTATCGGCGCGTCGGGTAACAACCTCAAGACGGTTGATTTATCAATTCCTGTTGGTTTATTTAGCTGCGTAACCGGAGTTTCAGGCTCCGGTAAATCAACCTTAATTAATGATACCTTTTTTAAAATTGCTCATACGGCCTTAAATGGAGCCACCACAGCAACGCCTGCTCCATATCAAAAAAATCAAAGGGTTAGAGCATTTTGATAAGGTCATCGACATTGACCAAAGCCCGATAGGCCGAACTCCCCGCTCAAACCCGGCCACCTATACAGGCATTTTCACGCCGATCCGCGAGCTATTCTCGGGCACTCAAGAGTCTCGCTCTCGAGGCTATAAACCGGGTCGTTTTAGCTTTAACGTTCGCGGTGGACGCTGCGAAGCATGCCAAGGTGATGGTGTGATTAAGGTTGAAATGCACTTTTTACCCGATGTTTACGTGCCATGCGATGTGTGTAAGGGCAAACGCTATAATCGTGAAACATTGGAAGTCCGCTACAAAGGCAAAGCGATTGATGAAGTGTTGGAGATGACCGTCGAAGATGCTTACGCTTTTTTTGAACCCGTACCGATGATCGCTCGCAAACTCAAAACTTTGATTGACGTGGGTTTATCCTACATACGCCTCGGACAAGCGGCGACGACATTGTCAGGGGGCGAAGCTCAACGCGTCAAACTGGCTCGTGAACTATCAAAGCGCGATACAGGAAAAACCTTGTACATTTTGGATGAGCCAACGACAGGCTTACACTTCCATGATATCCAACAGCTCTTGACCGTACTGCATCGCCTACGCGACCACGGCAATACCGTGGTGGTGATTGAACACAACTTAGATGTGATTAAAACAGCAGACTGGGTGATCGACTTAGGGCCAGAAGGTGGACAAGGCGGCGGCGAAATTATTGCTCAAGGAACGCCCGAAGATGTGGCGCAGATCGAAGGTTCACACACAGCACGCTTTCTTAAGCCTATGTTGAAATAGAAAAAAACGGTAAAGTAAAGAAACCAGCAAGTGGTTGCTGGTTTCTTTTAATTGGAACGCGAGACCTATGGCAACATTGCATCTAAGCGGTACACAACTTGAAGCACAAACACCCGCCATCCCCTTAAACAAACCCTTTTTGCTTTCGATTGGCATTCTCTATTTACTGGCAATGCATTTTTTTATGCCCAACCCTGGTGGCTCAGGTCTAGCTTTATCTTTTAATCCAACCACTTGGCTTGCCCTTAGTTTTACGCTCTCATTAGGTCTGTATCAACTCGCATCTAACCGTAGGTTACGCTATTCCAAACTGACCATCGGTCTTTTCATCAGTTGTACCATCATGACGATTCCGCTGTTTTATACGAATGCTCAAATTGAGTCGTCGTTGAGTCGAATGTTAGGACTATGGACTGGGCTGCTTTTTTTTGTATTGCTGCAACAATTTCGTTTTAGTAACAAACATAAGCAGCGATTACTCTGGTTTATCGTACTCGCGGTATTGATTGAAACTCTATTTGGTCTGTACCAATACTTTTTGCTTTCACCCGATAATATTTTTGGCTACAACACCCTCATCAACCGCCCTTACGGCATTTTTCAGCAACCGAATGTGATGGCGAGCTTTCTCGCGACAGGGCTGGTTATGTCCGGCTATTTACTGGCTCGTCAACCGAAAAAGTACAATCAGCATGTTAGCGAAGTGAGCCTACTTTATGTCACTCCACTGCTCACTGCACCGTTGCTGGTGATATTAGCCTCGCGCACTGGCTGGATTGGCGTGGTACTCGGCACGCTTTTTGTTCTGCCTTACCTATTTAAATTTTCGACGCCTAAACGATTTTGGGGATGGAGCGCTGCGACGCTATTGGGTATTGCTTTAGGGTTTGTCGCTGTCTATTCCCAAGGCACGGGCGATTTTCTAGAGAATAAGGCTGATTTAGAGAGCCCTCGCCGTTATACCTTTTCTCAAACCATCGATATGGTCATAGAAAAACCCTTCACGGGTTATGGCTATGGCAAGTTTGAATCTGAATATTTGCTTTATACCGCAAGGCAACACCAATTAAACCCTAGCTACCAACCGGGGTTGGCGTCGATGGATCATCCTCATAATGAATTACTATTCTGGGCGGTGGAAGGCGGTTTGTTACCTGTGCTAGGGATCACACTGGCCATGCTTTTCGTGCTCATGCGGATGTATTCGGCCAAGAAAGGGACCAGGCTTGCGATGTTCGCCCTTTTCATCCCTATCGTGTTGCACAACCAACTCGAATACCCATTTTACCATTCTGCCATTCATTGGATAACCTTCATTATTCTGCTTTTTTGGGTTGATCAACGCGTGGCTAAATACCGTTCGGCCCCTTTTGGCCTTATCAGTAAATCCCTGTTTCGAGTATTGAGTTTAGTAGTGCCGATTTTGACTGGCTTTTATATGCTCAGCGCACTGCACAGTAATTACGTGCTTACCCAATTTGAGAAATCTCAACCCAAGAACCCGGATATCCTACAAAAGGTGACGAACCCTGTGGTTTGGAAAGATCGTTTTGATTGGGATGTCTACAGCACTTACCTCAACATTGGTCTGTATAATCAAGATCCTAAATTGATTACGCCATACATCGACTGGTCATTGGCCATCATAAAACATAAACCGCGTCCTGCTTTTTACAATAATCTGATCTTGGCTTACCAAGGTATTGGTGACGAAAGCCGCGCCGAGCAAATTCGCTCCGAAGCCGCATTTTTGTTCCCCAATATGGATTTCAGTGAGGTGCAGTATAGTCCGCCAGCCAGTTCGGCTGATCGTTCGTCTGCCAATTAAATTGAGTATATGAGCCTTATTCATAAAAAAAGCTTTCCCAAAAATAGAGAAAGCTTTTAACCGTTGAGCTTATTTCACACTCCAACCAGTAGATCTCACTGCCAGATGAATGGCTTACGTCACTGGTGGAAAATCCAACACCATGGTAGCAACGCTGAAATAGATGATCACCCCGATAGAATCCGCAATGGTCGTGATCAACGGAGCACTGGCTGACGCAGGATCGAGCTTAAACTTATTCAGAATGAACGGAAGGAGCATTCCAACAATACAACCAATAATCACCACAATTTGCATCGTTACCGCAACGACAAAAGCGATATCACTGCCGCCTCGCCAAAAACCCAATAAAGAAACAGCAATGGCCATTGTTGCCCCTAATAACGCCGCAATCCCTAACTCTCGCACCAACATGGATAGCCAATCTTTCATCACCACTTCACCAGTGGCTAAGGCTCGAACCATCAACGTAGCTGACTGGGATCCTGCATTACCGCCGCTATCAATCAATAGTGGTAAGAAGAAGACCAAGGCGACATAGGTTTGAATCGTCTCCTCAAAGTACGCAATACCAGCACCAGAAAAAAGATTACCAAAGACTAACAACACCAGCCAAAACACACGTTTCTTGTACATTAGCCATACGCTGGCTTCTTTAAGGTTACCGGTAAAACCAACCGCAGCGACTTTATGAAAATCCATATCCGCTTGCTGCTCGGCCACGTCCATCGCATCGTCATAAGTCACTATACCGACCAAACGAAATTGCTCATCAAAAACAGGCACCGCAAGTAAATCGTATTTACTGATGGCTTGCGCTGCACACTCTTGATCTTCATCGGCTCGCACAAACACTGTCTCTTTGGTCATGATGTCAGAGACAAGCGAGGTCGGTTGCGCCAGCACTAAATCCTTAAGCGAAAGTGTACCAAGTAAGCGATTCTGTTTATCAATCACATACGCTTGATAGATGGTTTCCCTCTCGTTGGCCATTTCACGTAAACGCGCAATCGCCTGCTGCACATCATCATCGGCGTTTAACGTCGCATAATCTGTCGTCATGATAGAGCCGACCGAGCCTTGAGGGTAGGCTGCAAGTTGTTGTACATCTTGCCGCTCTTGTTGATCCAGTAGAGCAAGTAGCGGCGGTTGGCGCGTCTCATCCAAGTGAGCATATAAGTCAGCCCTTTCATCATGGGGCATAACTTGAAGCACTTTCGCAAGCGCTTCGAGCGGCATTCTCTCCACCACTTTTTCTCTGATAGGCTCAGAAAAATACCCCAATAGCGCCGCTTGACGAGCGATTGGCATCAATTGCACCAGCTCAAAGACATCCTCTTCGCTCAGGGTCTGATTAGCCAGCTGCTCAGCGAAGACTTGAGCAATATCAGCGATGGGATACTGTTCCATTAATTGATTTAAGTTTAATGGGTCACGATTAAAATTAATCGCAGCGAGTTCTAACGCTATTTTTTGTAATTTCATTATCATATCT
>NZ_NDIO01000002.1:0-6902 GCF_002241085.1 Vibrio sp. V03_P4A6T147 | reverse complement strand
GATGTAGGAGTACGCATGGAGTTCAGTGTAAAAAGTGGCAGTCCAGAGAAACAACGTAGCGCATGTATCGTTGTTGGAGTGTTCGAACCACGCCGCCTTTCTCCAGTAGCAGAGCAGCTTGATAAAATCAGCGACGGCTATATTAGTTCACTACTTCGCCGTGGTGATCTCGAGGGTAAACCCGGCCAGATGCTACTGCTGCATCAAGTCCCTGGTGTTCTGTCTGAACGCGTTTTACTGGTAGGTTGTGGTAAAGAGCGCGAATTAGGCGAACGTCAGTACAAAGAAATCATTCAAAAAACCATCAGCACACTGAACGAAACGGGTTCAATGGAAGCCGTATGTTTTCTGACTGAACTACACGTTAAAGGCCGCGATACTTATTGGAAAGTACGCCAAGCGGTTGAAGCAACGAAAGATGGTCTGTACACCTTTGATCAATTCAAGAGCGTAAAACCGGAGACTCGCCGCCCACTGCGCAAACTTGTCTTTAACGTACCGACTCGCCGTGAGCTTAACTTAGGTGAGCGCGCGATTACACACGGCCTTGCGATTGCATCCGGTGTGAAAGCGTCGAAAGATCTCGGCAATATGCCACCAAACATTGCCAACCCAGCTTATCTTGCATCTCAAGCGCGCCGCTTAGCGGACGACTACGAGAGCGTCACCACCAAAATCATTGGTGAAGAAGAGATGGAAAAGTTGGGCATGACCTCTTATCTCGCCGTCGGTCGTGGCTCAAAAAATGAGTCGATGATGTCGGTCATTGAGTACAAAGGCAACCCAGATCCGGATGCAAAACCAATTGTGTTGGTGGGTAAAGGCCTGACGTTTGATTCCGGCGGTATTTCATTAAAACCAGGCGAAGGCATGGATGAAATGAAGTATGACATGTGCGGTGCGGCGTCAGTCTTTGGCGCAATGAAAGCATTGGCTAAATTGAAATTGCCATTAAATGTCGTGGGTATCTTAGCCGGCTGTGAAAACATGCCAGGCAGCAATGCCTATCGCCCTGGTGACATTCTCACGACTATGTCTGGCCAAACGGTTGAAGTACTCAATACCGATGCCGAAGGTCGCTTAGTTCTATGTGATGCACTCACTTACGTTGAGCGTTTTGAACCCGATTGCGTGGTAGATGTGGCGACACTAACTGGCGCTTGTGTGATTGCATTAGGTCACCACATCAGTGGCGTGGTTTCAAACCACAACCCATTGGCGCATGAATTGGTTAATGCTTCAGAACAAGCAAGCGATCGCGCATGGCGTCTACCAATGGCCGACGAGTACCATGAGCAGCTAAAGAGCCCATTTGCTGATATGGCAAACATCGGTGGTCGCCCTGGTGGTACGATTACCGCTGGCTGCTTCTTATCTAAATTTGCTAAGAAATATAACTGGGCGCATTTGGATATTGCTGGCACGGCATGGAAGTCAGGAGCAGCAAAAGGATCAACAGGTCGTCCCGTCTCATTGCTCGTCCAGTTCTTATTGAACCGCAGCGGCCAAGAGTCTGAGGAATAACCTCAAAATGTGAAAAGGGCCGCAAGGCCCTTTTTTGTTGATGAGCGATTAGATAGTAGGTGACAACATGCAGCGAGCCACCTTTTACATTGTGAACGAAGAAAGCCCTCAAGCAACGCTGGCAGGCTTTGAGCAATATGTCCTATTTCTGGCTCATCACTTCGCCAAACAAGGGGCAAAAATTTATCTGCATTGTGATGATAAAACTCACGCTGAACAGTTTGCTGAACATTTATGGCAAGTGCCTGCAGAACAGTTTGTCGCGCACAATCTGGTGGGTGAAGGCCCGAAATACTCAACTCATATTGAGATTGGCTACCCCAACGTCAAACCCAATTGGAATCGTCAACTGGTAATAAATGTGGCGGATAATCATACAACCTTTGCGAACGCCTTTGCTGAGGTGGTAGACTTCGTCCCCTGCGAAGAAAAAGCAAAGCAACGAGCACGCGAAAGGTATAAAATCTACCGTCAAGCTGGCTACCAATTGCAAACAATCGAGATCCAACATCCATAGGTCAAACCTTATAGTTAAGGCGATCTTTAACAAGATCCTTCACTTATGAAGTTTGACTAAGATTAACCATTCACAGTATCCATTTAAGAGCACTATGGAAAAGACATATAACCCAACAGCAATCGAACAAGCTCTGTATCAGACTTGGGAAGAGAACGGCTACTTTAAGCCTCACGGTGATACATCAAAAGAAGCGTACAGCATCATGATCCCACCGCCGAACGTCACTGGTAGCCTTCATATGGGTCACGCATTCCAAGACACCATTATGGATACTTTGATCCGCTGCGAACGCATGAAAGGCAAAAATACCTTATGGCAAGTGGGTACAGACCACGCCGGTATTGCTACCCAAATGGTGGTTGAACGTAAAATTGCCGCAGAAGAAGGCAAAACCAAACACGATTACGGTCGTGATGCCTTCATCGACAAGATTTGGGAATGGAAAGGCGAATCAGGTGGTACCATCACTAAACAGCTTCGCCGCCTTGGCGCATCGGTAGACTGGGATCGTGAACGATTCACTATGGATGCGGGCCTATCCAATGCCGTTCAAGAAGTGTTTGTTCGCCTTTACCAAGAAGATTTACTCTACCGTGGTAAACGTCTTGTGAACTGGGATCCAAAACTGCACACTGCAATTTCTGATCTAGAAGTAGAAAACAAAGACGTCAAAGGTCACATGTGGCACTTCCGTTACCCACTGGCTGACGGCGTAAAAACAGCAGACGGTAAAGACTACATTGTTGTTGCGACCACTCGTCCTGAAACCATGCTGGGTGACACAGGTGTAGCGGTTAACCCTGAAGATCCACGCTACCAAGCTCTGATCGGTAAAGAGATCATGCTGCCAATCGTCAATCGCCGCATTTCTATCGTGGGCGATGAGCACGCAGACATGGAAAAAGGCACAGGCTGTGTGAAGATCACCCCTGCTCACGATTTCAATGACTATGAAGTCGGTAAGCGCCACCAACTGCCGATGATCAACATTTTCACCTTTGATGCCAACATTCGTGAAGCCGCCGAAGTGTTCAACACCAATGGTGAACCAAGTGACGCTTACAGCAGCGATCTACCTGCTAAATACCAAGGCATGGAGCGCTTTGCGGCACGTAAAGCCATCGTAGCTGAATTTGAAGCTCTCGGCCTGCTTGAAGAAATCAAAGATCACGACCTCACCATTCCTTACGGTGACCGTGGTGGTGTGGTTATCGAACCGATGCTGACCGACCAATGGTATGTACGCACAGCGCCACTAGCGGAAGTCGCAACCAAAGCCGTTGAAGATGGCGAGATTCAATTTGTGCCTAAGCAGTACGAAAACATGTACTTCTCATGGATGCGTGACGTGCAAGATTGGTGTATCTCACGCCAACTTTGGTGGGGTCATCGTATTCCTGCTTGGTATGACAACGACGGCAACGTTTATGTCGGCCGTAACGAAGAAGAAGTGCGCGAACAAAACAACCTAGCCCCAGTGGTGGTACTGCGCCAAGATGATGATGTATTGGACACTTGGTTCTCATCCGCTCTTTGGACTTTTGGTACACAAGGCTGGCCAGAAAACACTGAGGCACTAAAAACATTCCACCCGTCTGACGTTCTTGTTACTGGTTTCGACATCATCTTCTTCTGGGTTGCACGCATGATCATGATGACCATGCACTTCTGTAAAGATGAGAATGGTAAACCACAAGTGCCATTTAAAACTGTTTATGTCACAGGCCTTATCCGTGATGAAAACGGCGACAAAATGTCAAAATCTAAAGGCAACGTGCTTGATCCTATCGACATGATCGATGGTATTGATCTTGAGTCTCTGGTTGAAAAACGTTGTGGCAACATGATGCAGCCACAGCTTGCAGCCAAGATCGAGAAAAATACACGTAAAACCTTTGAAAATGGTATCGAACCTTATGGAACCGACGCACTGCGTTTCACGCTAGCAGCGATGGCTTCAACCGGTCGTGATATCAACTGGGACATGAAACGCCTAGAAGGTTACCGCAACTTCTGTAACAAACTCTGGAACGCGAGCCGTTACGTGTTGATGAATACCGAAGATCTCGATTGTGGCTTTAACGCAGGTAGCGAGCTTGAGTATTCGTTAGCCGATAAATGGATCGAGTCTCAATTTGAATTGGCGGCTAAAGAGTTCAACAACCATATCAACAACTTCCGTTTAGATATGGCGGCAAATACCCTTTACGAATTCATCTGGAACCAATTCTGCGACTGGTACTTAGAGCTGACTAAGCCCGTATTATGGAAAGGCAGTGAAGCGCAGCAACGTGCAACACGCCGTACATTAATTACGGTATTAGAGAAAACATTACGCCTCGCGCACCCAGTGATCCCGTATATCACTGAAACCATTTGGCAAAGCATTAAGCCATTAGTGGACGGCGTTGAAGGGGATACCATCATGCTGCAAGCGCTGCCTCAGTACGATGAAGCGAACTTCAACCAAGCGGCGCTGGATGATATCGAATGGGTGAAAGCCTTTATTACTAGCATTCGCAACCTACGTGCCGAGTACGATATCAACCCAGGTAAACCTCTTAACGTGATGTTAAAAGCCGCCAACAAGCAAGAAGTGGCACGTTTAGAAGCGAACAAAGCGGTACTGTTGTCACTGGCTAAACTGGAGGCTCTACGCGTTCTTGAAGAGGGTGAAGAGACTCCCGCTTGTGCAACGGCGCTGGTTGGTCAATCTGAGCTGATGATCCCAATGGCTGGTTTGATTGATAAAGATGCGGAGCTAGAGCGCTTAGCAAAAGAGATTGCTAAAACTCAAGGCGAAATCAAACGCATTGAAGGCAAACTCAATAACCAAGGGTTCGTCGCTAAAGCACCCGAAGCCGTTGTCGCTATCGAGCGTCAAAAGCTGAATGGCTATCAAGATACCTTGGTTAAACTGGAAGAACAGAAAGCGACCATAGCCGCGCTATAATCGCGATTGCGTTACCATTAAAAAGGTCGGTGTGAAAATACCGACCTTTTTTATTTATTCACGCCATCAGCAGACGCGATTTTTGTGCTCTCCACGCTCAAACGCGGCAATGTTATCCATCAAAATCGTTGCCAATTGTGAAATAGCTGAGTCACTACCCCATGCCACGTGTGGTGTCAGCAACAAATTTGGCAAATCCATATTGGCTAGTAAGGGATTTGTTTTATCCGCTGGTTCTCGACTGAATACATCCACTCCAGCGCCAGCAATTTGCCCAGATTTCAATGCTGTCACAAGTGCTTGCTCATCAACCAAACCACCACGGCCTGCGTTAATCAACAATGCATTAGGCTTCATTATCTTTAATTCGTTCTCACCTATCAGGTTTCGGGTTTGCTCGCTCAATGGGCAATGTAAACTCACAACATCCGCCTCCGCTAACATTTGTTCAAAGGGCATAAAACCTTGTCGGCATAACTTGGCCCCCTTTCGTTCAGAAAATATCACCTGCATGCCTATCGCTCGTGCCAACGTTGCGGTTGCCTGTCCGAGCGCGCCACTCCCCACAATACCAAGCGTTGAACCTGCAACATCCCCTATCGGATGAGTAAAAAAGCAAAATTGTTGATTGCGCTGCCACTCACCATTGGCAATATCTTGATGATAAGCAAACAGGTGACGCCTTAAGGCATAAATCATCCCAACGACATGTTCCGGAACAGAACGGGTGGCGTAGCCTTGAACATTCACCAGTGCGATGCCTGCTTCACGACAGTAATCGATATCGACATTATTGACGCCTGTGGCCGACACAGCAATCAAGCGCAATTTCGGACATTGTGAGAGTAGCGCCCTATCCAGCACCACTTTATTGGTGATTACGATATCGGCTTGAGATAGGCGATCGAGCGCTTGTTCGGCAGAAGTAAAGTCAAACTCAAGCCAATGATGAGCAAAAGGTAAGCTTGGCAATCGAATATAAGCAGGGATTGTGGACCTATCGAGAAAGACAACCGTGGGTAGTGACATATCAGCTCCTTGTCGCCACCCACATCACACTAAGGTCGGGGCAACGTTTTGTAATCTGGTAATTTTCGCTCAGGATCAAAGTGTTGCAAAATTTGCTCTTGTGCTTCGGGATAAAAGTCACAAGCAACAAAAAGGTTACGTAACCAATGACTCTTTGGGTGATAAAAACTGAGCTCTGCGGCATGCAGCGCTAAGCGATCGGAAAAATCTTGCGCTTCTTGCGGGGCATAAAACTCATCACCCACAATCGGATAACCCAAAGCTTGCATGTGAACACGTAATTGATGCGAACGGCCAGTCACAGGAAAAAGACGTACAATTGTCGTTTTTTCTTCTCTTTTCGCTACTTGATATAAAGTTTTTGATGGTTTCCCATCTTCAAAGCAGACTTTCTGTTTAGGCCGATTTGGCCAATCGCAAATCAGGGGTAATTCAACCGCCCCCTCGTCAAGTTCCATTACGCCCCACACGCGAGCGTAATAAATTTTATGCGTTAAACGGTATTGAAACTGCTTTTTCAATGCCCCTTCCGCGTATTTATTTTTTGCCAGCACCATCAAGCCAGAAGTCGACATATCCAAACGATGCACAACTTGGATCTCTGGATATTGCTCAGCCAAACGACTCCACATACTGTCGTGATGCTCAGGCAAGCGTCCTGGAACCGACAGCAGACCTGAAGGTTTATTCACCGCGAGAATCTGATCATCTTCATAGACAATATCAATCCAAGGATCTGTGGGCGGCGTGTATTCAAGCATAGCCATCGAAGGTTTCTCCTAAAAAAATCGGCGCATTATAACAACCTCTCCGCCAAGCCAATAGAGAAGAGTCATCTTAGTTTCGTTAAATCACGAAATCGTCAGTAAGTTAGCC
>NZ_NDIO01000160.1:1982-6905 GCF_002241085.1 Vibrio sp. V03_P4A6T147 | reverse complement strand
ATCCTAAAGACCGATAATTAAAAGATTAAGGAAGCAATAATGAGCTTATTAGATGTCAAAGATCTGCGGGTCGAATTTACCACTCAAGATGGTATTGTTACCGCTGTCAACGATTTAACTTTTTCACTGGAGCAAGGCGAAACCCTCGGTATCGTAGGGGAGTCTGGCTCTGGTAAATCGCAAACCGTGTTCGCTATTATGGGTCTACTTGCCAAAAATGGTATTATCACGGGTAGCGCAAAATTTGAAGGGAAAGAGATCCTCAATTTGCCAGAAAAAGCCTTGAACAAAGTGCGCGCTGAACAAATTGCGATGATCTTCCAAGATCCAATGACGTCACTGAATCCTTATATGAAGGTCAGCGAGCAGTTGATGGAAGTGCTGATGCTGCACAAAGGAATGAGCAAGTCGGCTGCGTTTGAAGAGTCGGTACGTATGCTAGAGGCGGTTAAAATCCCCGAAGCGCGTAAGCGAATTACCATGTATCCGCATGAGTTTTCTGGTGGTATGCGTCAACGCGTTATGATTGCAATGGCGTTGTTATGCCGGCCTAAGTTACTGATTGCCGATGAACCCACCACCGCATTGGACGTAACGGTGCAAGCCCAAATTATGGATTTGTTGAATGAACTCAAAAGCGAATTCAATACCGCTATTATCATGATCACCCATGATCTGGGTGTGGTTGCGGGTTCATGTGACAAAGTATTGGTAATGTATGCAGGGCGTACGATGGAATATGGCTCTGTGGATGAGATTTTCTACAACCCGAGTCACCCTTACGCTGAAGGTTTATTAAAAGCCATTCCTCGTTTGGATACGGAAGGTGAAATATTACCAACAATTCCTGGAAACCCACCTAACTTGCTACGATTGCCACCGGGTTGCCCTTATCAAGAGCGCTGCCACCGAGTGACAGAACGCTGTAAACGTGAAGCACCTATTTTATTGCCATTTGCCGATGGTCGCCAACGTGCCTGTTTTTCTGATTGGGAGGCTTGGGTTAAATGAGCGAACAAAAACCATTATTACTGGATGTAAAGAACCTCAAAGTTCACTTCAACATTGCCTCTAAATCCGCGTGGCCGTGGTCTAAACCATCCAACCTAAAAGCCGTAGATGGCGTTAATGTGCGCCTATATGAGGGTGAAACTCTCGGCGTAGTAGGCGAATCAGGTTGCGGAAAGTCTACTTTTGCGCGAGCGATCATTGGTTTAGTCGAAGCCACCGAGGGTGAAGTGGTGTGGCTAGGAAATGATTTGACGAAAATGCATGAGGTTGAGCGTCGCAAAACCCGTAAGCAAATTCAGATGATTTTCCAAGACCCACTGGCGTCATTGAACCCAAGAATGTCGGTTGGCGATATTATTGCAGAGCCACTTCAAACCTTTTATCCAGAACTTTCGAAGCAAGAAGTAAAGGACCGTGTAAAAGAGATGATGACAAAAGTCGGTTTATTGCCGAACGTCATTAACCGCTATCCCCATGAATTCTCTGGTGGTCAGTGCCAACGTATTGGTATTGCCCGTGCGCTCATTTTAAAACCGAAAATGATCATCTGTGATGAGCCAGTTTCTGCTTTGGATGTTTCAATCCAAGCGCAGGTGGTTAACCTGCTCAAAGAGCTGCAAAATGAGCTTGGTTTAAGTTTGGTTTTTATTGCCCATGATTTATCGGTAGTTAAACACATCTCTGATCGTGTACTCGTGATGTATTTAGGCAATGCGGTCGAGCTTGGCACCTCTGAGGCGTTGTTTGCGAATCCATCACACCCTTACACCAAAGCTTTGATGTCGGCTGTGCCAATTCCAGATCCAAAACTGGAGCGTGCTAAGAAAATTCAGATGCTAGAAGGGGATTTACCCTCGCCAATCAACCCGCCTTCTGGATGTGTTTTCCGTACCCGCTGTCCTCAAGCGACGGAAATTTGCGCACAGCAAAAACCGCAGATTAAAGGTAGTGATGAACATGCTGTGTCTTGTTTGCATGTCGAGCTCTAAATTTAGCCTGTGACAGGCTTAAGCGCGACGCATTTCTGGGTCGCGCTTTTTTTATCTGTGCACTTAGCGGGGTAAATATCACTGTTCAAAATTTCTGAATAACAAGGACAACTTCCTCCGGTTTTACCATTTTCTATCCTACTTATAATAAAACAGTCATCGGAATGAGGAGTGGAGATCATGGGAAAATTAGTTGAAGGCGTCTGGCACGATGTTTGGTATGACACCAAAAGCAGCGCTGGGCATTTTGTACGCGAAGACGCAGGATTCAGACACTGGGTCGACAGCCAGCCAGATGCACGATTTCAACCAGAATCGGGCCGTTATCATTTGTATGTCTCTTTGGCATGCCCTTGGGCTCACCGTACATTGATTTTTCGCCAACTCAAATCACTCACCGAACACATTGATGTCACGGTCGTTTGTCCTGACATGCTAAGTGAAGGCTGGTCTTTTGGTATTCCTGAACCTCTGTTTGGCTATACCAAGCTCCATCAAATCTACACCAAAGCAAAGGTAGATTATTCAGGGCGAGTAACTGTACCTGTGTTGTGGGATAAGAAGACTAATACCATTGTTAGCAATGAATCTTCTGAGATTATTCGCATGTTTAACAGTGCATTTAATGAGTTAACGGGTAACCAGCACGACTACTATCCGCAAGCACTCAGCAAAGCTATCGATGAATGGAATGCGTATATCTACCCCAATATTAATAATGGCGTCTATCGATGTGGGTTTGCGACCACGCAAGAGGCCTATGACGATGCTTATGATGCACTCTTTACGGCATTAGATAAGGTCAACAATCATTTAGCGACGTATCGCTACTTGGTCGGTAACCAGATCACCGAGGCGGATTGGCGTTTATTCACTACACTTATCCGTTTTGATGCTGTTTACGTCGGTCATTTTAAATGCAATAAACAGCGGATCGCCGATTATGAGAACTTAAGCGGTTACTTAAAAGAGCTTTACCAAATCGACGGTATCAAACAAACGACCGATTTTTACCACATCAAACGCCACTATTATTTCAGCCATATCGGCATTAACCCGACGCAAGTGGTACCTAAGGGGCCGGATCTTGATCTTGATACGCCCCATGAGCGCGGCTTTATTGGGTTATAACGAGGGTAGAAGTGTGCTATAAAAAAGGCTCTTATGTGATACATAAGAGCCTTTTAATCAGCAAGTTAGGCTAAGAATTTTATTTTGTTTCTTGGCTTGCTTGAATTGCCGTTAACGCGATTGTGTAAACAATATCGTCAACCAACGCACCGCGAGACAAATCGTTTACTGGTTTACGCATGCCTTGCAGCATTGGACCGATAGAAACAAGGTCTGCTGAGCGTTGTACCGCTTTGTAAGTTGTATTACCTGTGTTTAGGTCAGGGAAGACAAATACCGTTGCTTTACCAGCGACTGGAGAGTTTGGTGCTTTAGAAGCCGCCACGTTTTCCATGATTGCAGCATCGTATTGCAGAGGACCGTCGATAATAAGATCTGGACGTTTCTCTTGAGCAATGCGCGTCGCTTCACGCACTTTATCTACATCAGCACCTTTACCTGATTCACCCGTCGAGTAGGAAATCATCGCCACGCGCGGGTCAATGCCGAATGCTGCCGCAGAATCGGCCGATTGAATCGCAATTTCAGCAAGCTGTTCAGCATTTGGATCTGGGTTGATGGCGCAGTCGCCGTATACCAACACTTGATCAGGCAATAGCATGAAGAAGATAGAGGATACAATCGAGGCATTTGGCGCGGTCTTAATGATTTGGAATGGAGGAACAATGGTGTTGGCTGTGGTATGAACCGCACCAGAAACCAAACCGTCAACTTCATCCGCTTCAAGCATCATTGTGCCAAGGAATACTGAATCTTGCAGTTTTTCACGAGCCACAACTTCCGTCATGCCTTTTGAACCACGCAGCTCAACCAAGCGAGCAACGTAGTTTTCGCGCACTGAGTCAGCATCGATAATTTCAACGCCAGCACCTAACTCAACACCTTGCTGCGCAGCAACGCGGCGGATTTCGTCAGGGTTACCAAGTAGAACACAAGTCGCAATACCGCGCTCAGCACAAATAGATGCCGCTTTTACCGTGCGTGGTTCATCCCCTTCAGGAAGCACAATACGTTTACCTGCACGACGAGCATACTCAGTTAACTGGTAACGGAATGCTGGCGGGCTAAGGCGACGAATACCTTGCGTGCCCTCAGTGAGCGAATTAATCCAAGGGCCATCGATGTGGCTAGCAACATGATCGCTGATGAACTCGATACGTTCTTTATCGTCAGCTGGAACTTCTAGGCTAAAGCTTTGTAGGTTGAGTGACGTTTGCCAAGTGTTACCTTGCGCTTTAAAAATAGGCAAGCCGCTTTCAAAGGCTGGTTTACATAGGTTCACAATCTCTTGTGGCATGTCGTAACCGCCAGTCAGCAGCACCGCACCAATTTCAACGCCATTCATTGCGGCCAGAGAGGCGGCAACAATCACGTCAGGACGATCGGCCGATGTCACTAAGAGTGATCCTGGCTTAAAGTGCTCAATCATGTGTGGCAAAGAACGCGCACAGAAAGTGATGCTCTTAATACGGCGAGACTTAATTTCACCTTCATTAATGATTTCAGCTTTCAGGTGTTTGGCCATATCAATAGCACGAGTCGCGATAAGATCGATACTCCAAGGCACGCAACCTAACACACGAATTGGGCTAGTGTTGAAGATCTGCATCACTTCTAAATTGGCTTGTTTCGCGCTATCTGCATCATCAAAAATTTCTGATAAGTCAGGGCGAGTACGGCCTGCTTCATCAACAGGGGCATTAAGCTTGTTGATAATAACACCTGAAATGTTTTTATTTTTTGTTCCACCAAAGTTTGAGCACGCAACTTCAATACGCTCTTTCAACTGAGT
>NZ_NDIO01000160.1:0-1937 GCF_002241085.1 Vibrio sp. V03_P4A6T147 | reverse complement strand
TCGCGACAAACACAATTTCTGCGCCCAGCGTTTTGGCAATTTCTGCGTTCACTTGGTTCGCGAATGGGTGTTTGCGTGTTGGCACAAGGCCTTCAATCAGTGTTACTTCAGAATCTTTATTGATGTGGTTGTAACGCTCAACGACGGTTTCAAGCAACACATCCATCTTTTCGCTACCGATCAACGTTTCTGCCGCTGACATCATCATCGGTTCTGCAATGCTGATGTCGCTATTGCGACCGATAATCGTTGAAGTGAGATCAGGTTGATCGCCACCCGAGCGAGGTTGTGCAATAGGCTTATAAAAAGAAACGCTAACACCTTTACGCTCCATGGCGCGAAGGACACCCATGCTCACGCTGGTAAGACCAACACCAGCGCTGATAGGGATAAGCATAATAGTACGGGACATGAGTAGAGTACCTCAAACTATTGAAATCAATCTAACCGAAACTAGATTGAAAAAGGAACAAAGCCCAACATGACCTTCTTCGGAAATAAGCCTGCTGACCTAAATCGCTAGAAACTAAGGGTTGAGCCCCGGTAAAAAACTGGCTAACTCAGAGAGTTAGCCAGAAAGTCAATTAAAGACCTGCCAGACGAGCAGTATCTTCAGCAATCACTAGCTCTTCATTGGTCGAGATAACCATAGCTGGAATACGGCTGTTTGCCGTTGTGATCACACCTTCGCCGCCAAAACGTGCTTTTAGGTTTGCTGCGCTGTCGACTTCGATACCGAAGATAGCCAAACGGTTTAGTACCATTTCACGGATAGGGCCTGAGTTCTCACCGATACCACCAGTGAAGACGATAGCGTCTAGGCGACCGTCAAGGCTTGCTGTGTAGCCAGCCACGTATTTTGCTAGGCGGTGGCAGAACACGTCCATTGCACGAGTCGCTTCTTCTTTCTCACCGTAGTTATCTTCAACAAAACGGCAATCCGAAGTCACTTGAGTTAAGCCTTGTAGGCCAGACTCTTTGGTTAGCATAGTGTTGATTTGATCAACAGAGTAACCCAGTGCATCGTGCAGGTGGAAGATGATTGCAGGGTCGATGTCACCACAACGTGTGCCCATCACCAAACCTTCAAGCGGCGTTAGGCCCATTGAAGTATCAACTGATTGACCGTTTTTGATCGCACAAACAGAAGCACCATTGCCTAGGTGACAGTTGATGATGTTAACTTCTTCAACTGGCTTGTTGAATAGGCCTGCAACTTCACGAGTGATGAATAAGTGTGAAGTACCATGCATGCCATAACGACGGATACCATGCTCTTTGTATAGATTGTACGGAAGAGCGTATAGGAAAGACTCTTCAGGCATAGTTTGATGGAAAGCAGTATCAAACACAGCTACGTTTTGAAGCTCAGGGAAGTTTTTCTTAGCGGCTTCGATACCGATGATGTGTGCTGGGTTATGAAGCGGTGCAAAGGTTGCTGCGTCTTGGATACCTTTCAGTACATCATCAGAGATAAGTGCAGATTGAGTGAACTGCTCACCACCGTGTACGATACGGTGACCGATAGCGCCAAGGTTAGCTTTAAGCTCTGGCTTAGAAGCAAGAATAGTTTCAACCATAAACGCGAGTGCTTCTTCGTGCGCTGCACCTTCGCCTAGTTGCGCTTCGTGTTTACCGTCAAGTTTCCACTTGATACGTGCTTCAGGAAGGTGAAGACATTCAGCAAGACCTGATAGGTGCTCAGCACCTGTTTCTGCATCGACAACAGCAAATTTAAGAGAAGAACTACCGCAGTTTAAAACTAAAACTAGCTTAGACATGTGTGACTACCTGTAATAATCGGTTAGGATAAAAATCATTCACAAGAATAGTAGAACCGTTGTGGAGCGCTACTAATCTTGGTCAATAAAACTTGAATTTCCGTATAATGAGACGGGGCTTTTAACGTAAAGTCGTCGATGCATTCCTTGCAGATT
>NZ_NDIO01000290.1:0-6910 GCF_002241085.1 Vibrio sp. V03_P4A6T147 | reverse complement strand
ACCTGAAAATATGTCCTTCGAAGCGACAATCGAAGAACTTGATAGCTTAGTGGAACAGCTAGAAAATGGCGATTTAGCCTTAGATGATGCGCTAAAAAAATTCGAGCGCGGAATATCCCTTGCTCGTGCTGGACAAAGTAAGTTAAGTGAAGCGGAGCAGCGAGTCAGTATTTTGCTCAGTGCGAGCGATGACGCGCCACTCTCTGACTTTACTGAACTACCTGAGTAATAGGCACGTATTACTGATACATACTTATTACTGACTCATATTTATCGATCTCATCGCTCGCTATGTGACATGAACCTGTCAATTAAGTCACAGGGAAACGGTCGATCGTAACCTAGTAGATACCACAACTTAGTAGAAAGAGTGCCCTATGATTGAGGCTCTGAGCTCCTATCAGCAAAGAAATATTGACCAATTAAACCTTTGGTTAGGCCGTTTACCGCACCAAAAACAACCGTTGATTGACGCGATGCGCTACGGTTTGTTACTTGGCGGCAAAAGAGCTCGACCTTATTTGGTGTATATCACGGGGCAAATGCTTGGTTGTACGCCAGATGAACTCGATGCCCCAGCCTGCGCAATAGAATGTATTCATGCTTACTCATTGATCCACGATGACCTTCCCGCGATGGACGACGATGAATTGCGTCGCGGTAAAGCCACTTGTCACATCGAATTTGACGAAGCCATCGCGATTTTAGCGGGCGATGCCCTGCAAACACTGGCCTTTACTATTTTGGCAGAAGGTCAACTCGCCGAACATGCGCAAGTCAACCGCATTAAGATGGTCCAAATGTTGGCTCAAGCTTCCGGTGCTCAAGGTATGTGTATAGGGCAAGCGTTAGATCTGCAAGCGGAAAATCGTCTGGTTTCAGTGCAGGAATTAGAAGAGATCCATCGCAATAAAACGGGAGCCTTGATGCGTTGTGCAATCCGTTTAGGTGCGCTTGCGGCTGGTGAAAAAGGGCTTGCGGTACTACCACAATTGGATCGCTATGCCGATGCCGTTGGTCTCGCATTCCAAGTTCAAGATGATATTTTGGATATCGTTAGCGATACTGAGACATTAGGTAAACCCCAAGGCTCGGATCAACAACTCAATAAAAGTACCTACCCAGCGCTGCTAGGGTTACAAGGTGCTATTGATAAAGCACAAAGTCTGTTACAGGAAGCTCTTCAAGCCTTGGAAGCAATACCCTACAATACAGAATCACTCGAAGAGTTCGCCCGATACGTCGTCGAGCGCAAGAACTAAACTATAAGCGCGCAAAATTATGACTCTTGATATTTCAAAATACCCAACACTGGCTTTAGCAAATACACCCGATGAACTGCGCAGTCTGCCGAAAGAGGTTCTGCCAACGTTGTGTGATGAATTAAGAAACTACCTTCTTAATTCCGTCAGTCAGTCGAGTGGCCACCTTGCGTCAGGCTTAGGCACGGTTGAATTAACGGTTGCCCTACACTACGTCTATAACACCCCTTTTGATCAGCTGATTTGGGATGTAGGCCACCAAGCTTACCCGCACAAAATATTAACTGGTCGCCGCGAGCAAATGTCGACCATTCGTCAAAAAGACGGTCTTCATCCTTTTCCTTGGCGTGAAGAAAGTGAATATGACACGCTCTCTGTCGGCCACTCGTCCACCTCAATCAGTGCCGCCTTAGGGATGGCGATCAGTGCAGGTAAAGAAGGGAAAAATCGCAAAGTGGTGGGCGTGATTGGTGATGGTGCTATCACCGCAGGCATGGCCTTTGAAGCAATGAACCATGCTGGCGACGTTCATCCGGATATGTTAGTCGTGCTCAACGACAACGAAATGTCGATCTCTGAAAACGTGGGCGCACTGAATAACCATTTAGCGCAACTGCTTTCCGGTAGCCTTTATACCTCGATCCGTGAAGGGGGCAAAAAAGTGCTCTCTGGCATACCGCCTATCAAAGAGCTGGTACGCCGCACAGAAGAGCACTTGAAAGGCATGGTCGTACCCGGCACCTTGTTTGAAGAGCTTGGATTTAACTATATCGGCCCAGTAGATGGCCATGATGTGATTGAACTTATCAAGACATTACGCAACATGCGCGAGCTCAAAGGCCCGCAGTTTTTGCACATCATGACCAAAAAAGGCAAAGGTTATGAGCCCGCCGAAAAAGATCCGATTGGTTACCATGGCGTTCCTAAATTTGACCCGAGGCACACTAGCCTGCCAAAAAGCAGCAATGCTAAACCTACTTTTTCTAAAATCTTTGGCGATTTTTTATGCGACATGGCCGCGCAAGATCCAAAATTAATGGCGATTACACCCGCGATGCGCGAAGGCTCTGGCATGGTTCGCTTTTCAAAAGAGTTCCCACAACAATATTTTGATGTGGCGATTGCTGAGCAACATGCCGTCACCCTTGCGACAGGTATGGCGATTGCGGGAGATCATCCGATAGTGGCGATCTACTCAACCTTTTTACAACGGGGTTATGATCAACTGATCCACGATGTTGCCATCATGAATTTACCGGTTATGTTTGCCATTGACCGTGCAGGGTTAGTCGGAGCTGATGGCCAAACTCACCAAGGTGCGTTTGATTTAAGCTTCATGCGCTGCATTCCCAACATGGTGATCATGGCACCCGCCGATGAAAATGAGTGCCGACAAATGCTCTATACCGGCCATAAACACACAGGGCCAAGCGCCGTGCGTTATCCTCGTGGCAATGGCATGGGAGTCGAAATCCAAACCCAATTTAGTGCGTTAGAGATTGGCAAAGGACGCATTATGCGCCAATGTGACACGGCTATCGCGAATGAAAAAATCGCGATCCTCAACTTTGGCACTTTCCTACCAAACGCGCTTGAAGCAGCCGATAAGCTAAATGCAACAGTGGCTGACATGAGATTTGTTAAGCCCCTTGATGAAACACTCATTCGCCAACTGGCTGCGCAACATGATGTGCTAGTGACCTTGGAAGAGAATGCGATTGCAGGTGGTGCGGGTGCTGGTGTCATTGAATTGATGATGAAAGAGAAAATCCTAAAACCGGTACTCAATTTAGGTTTGCCTGATCAATTCATCGCTCAAGGCACACAAGAAGAGCTGCATGCAGAATTAGGTTTAGATGCCAAAGGCATCGAGCGCTCCATTCAAGAATATTTAGCAAAGTAGCGAGCATTTTGTAAGCTGTCAGTTTTATGAACTGAATAGCTCGATGAACTACACCACTTTCAGTTACATCCCAATACTCAAAACCCTCGCATCGCGAGGGTTTTGTTTTTATATCGGCTGGCTCCACTCAAACTGAGTAAACAGCCTTTGCCATACCTCATCAAAACCAGCTTTAAGCACTAATGCTTGGCCAGTAAACGGATGAGTAAAACGTAATTCAGAGGCATGGAGCATCAGACGCTGCGCGTCATAATGATCGCGAAATAGGCGGTTGTGCTTGCCATCACCATGAGTGGTATCACCAATAATCGGATGACTCAAATGGTGCATATGACGACGCAACTGATGTTTACGGCCCGTTTGCGGTTTCATTTCCACCAAACAGTAGCGGCTGGTTGGGAAACGCCCGGTTGAATACGGCACTTCTACTGTCGCTAATGGTTGATAAGCGGTGATCGCTTCTTGGGCTTCTTTATCTTGTTTGGCAAACTTATCGGCAATTTTATCTAGCTCGATTTTGAGTGGGTAATCAAGCACATCCCCTTGTTCAATCCAACCACGCACAATCGCATGGTACGTTTTTTCCATTTGATGGTTGGCAAACATCGGCATCATTTGCGCCGCCACTTCACTGGAGAGCGCAAACACAAGCACGCCAGAAGTTGGCCTATCTAATCGATGTAGGGGAAACACATGCTGGCCAATTTGATCGCGCAGCGTTTGCATCACAAATTGCGTTTCGTGTTTATCTAACCATGAGCGATGCACCAGCATTCCTGCGGGTTTATTCACGGCGACCAAATCATCGTCCTGATACAGAATCTCTAACATGGTTGGCTTACCTCATCAATCAAACGTAGCAGCGCAATCACCTCAGCCAATTCCGCTTGATGTTGCCATGCCTCTTCAAAATAGGGAGTGAGCGAAAACCCTTGAGGAAGCTCTGTTTGCTGCTCAATTGCCAATAACATTTTGGGGATGAAAATCCACTGCAGCCACTGCTCCGGAGTGAGGGTATCGATGGAGAAAGGCTCTGTGCTCATCAATGCGCTTTCGCTTGGCGGCTGAGATTGCCAGCACTGAGTATTGCGTAGCTGAGTTTCTAATTGCTTCAACAGGTGGGTAAGTTCTGTGCTTACTGTCATTATTCACCAAGTTAATTTGCTAAGTGACCTTGAAAATGGGCTATAGAGTACCATTTATTGTTCAAAGAGAGTTATTGATCAAAAATAGTTATTCAAGAACACAAGTTAAGGCCACTTTATCCATGGATACCATTCATACGCTTAGCCAATTGCTCACCAATAGTGGTAGCCAATATCGGATCTTTGATTTAGGAAGACGCATCTGCCCGATTGAAAATACACACTTTTCTCAAGTAGAAAAAGGTCAACAACCGTATCCCTATCCATTGCAGCGTCATGCTCATCTTGCCATCGCGTATTGGAACCAAGCCCAACAACCTTGGATCTGGTTTCTTAAATTCTCTTTGGATGAACGCGGCCTACTCAAACAAGCTGAGATAGGTAACTTCATCAAGTTTGTACTTGAAGCGATGGGGTCACGTTTGCATCAAGACCTCAGCGATGAGCAGCAGCAAAAGCTTGCCAATAACCCTTATACCTTTAAACCGAGCGACGACAAAATGGCAGTATTCCACAGCCAAATACGCGCCCAGTTGAACCTACCATCAAGCCAATATTATGAGCATGCGCAACACTATTTTAGTGGAGATTTAGGCTGGGAAAACTGGCAGACGGTCGGCTTACAAGGCATTACTGATATTTGTGCTCGTTTAAACAAAGAACAAAATAGCGTGTTACTAAGGAAAGCATTAAACCACCTCCCCGCTCAGCCTTTGTATGCCCTGCTGGGGGCACTCGAACATAGTGCACCGTTGAATGATAAGTTGGCGCTGCGTTTGCAAGAGATGGCAATGCTGCACATCGAAAGCCACGAACCTGATCTGTTCTTACTCTCTGCTTTAATACGAGCCTTATCAGGTGCGAATAATGCACTCACCGCGACCTTGGTTGAACGTATTCTGCAAAGCCCACGCTTGAGCCATCAAGAGATATTAATTGCCATTGCAGGGCGCTCGTGGCATGTATTGTCTAACCCATTGCTTGCCGAAACGTTTTTATTACGCTTGGCGCAAACAGGCAATCAAGCCCTCTTTAACCAGCTCTTTGCTGATTTAGTGATGCTGCCAGAACTGCGAATGGTACTGCTGCCACTGCTGCATTCTAGCCCTTCGTTCGAATTAGCCGATGCCTTAATTCGCTTACAGCAAGCGACCAAAACTCAATAACTGGAATGTTTATGCTAGGCGATCTATTGGCTATTTTATTACTCAGCTTGGGCTGCTTTCTTTTCTGGCAACAGCGTCGCCAAGCCGAATTGGCAAAAGCGGCGATCAGTCGAAAATGCGAACAACTCGACTTACAGCTGATCAGCGTTGCTTTTGGACGCCACAAATTCAAAACGCCAGAAGGACTCTGGCGTTGGCATACCGTTTATTGGTTTGAGTTTTCTGCACTAGGTGACGACTGCTACCAAGGTGAATTACAAATGATAGGCTTTAGGCCATCTGCTTTTCATTTGCCGCCTCATCGTATGTAAACTCAAATTCCCAATAAGGGCCAAAAACATCTTCTTTCTCACCCAACAGCTCAAAGCCGAGTTTTTTGAGTACCGCAATAGAGGCATGGTGGCCAATATTAGCAGTGGCTGTAATTTTTTGTCGTTGCAATTGGTAGGCTGCTTTAGGTAAAAAAGCCTTCAATGCCTCAGTTGCAATGCCTTTGCCCCAATACAATTTATCAAACAGAAAACCGAGTTCTGCTCGCTCTTCGTCAAGTTCAATGAACAAATGCCCCATGTATTCGCGGTTATAATTATCTAACACCGCCATTGCGTATAAATGAGGATCATGAAGCACTCGTTGAAAAAGCTGTTTTGCTGAAGCGACCGTTTTAGGGCCATTCATCTGTGCCCGATTTTTGGCGCAACAATTGAGCATCAAAAAATCAGACTCTAACGAATCGGTGTAAGGGAGAAGAAGCGTTCTTCTTGTTACGGTTGTCACGTACAATCCTTGTTAGCCGCAAAATAATACCGAAAGACTCAACTAGGCTCAGGGCAATACGCCTTAGCCCAGATAAAATCTGGTACTCTATTTTTGCAAAGAAGCCGAAAATTAAACCAACCGAACGATGAGGTAATTGATCTAGATTGTTTTTTTGTTGTTATTATTTTGCTGCACTTATCATATGAACTTTTTTTGAAGCAACAACACGCTAAAGCCAGAATGCAAGTAATAAGAAAAGCCTCAACACGCATGTGTCGAGGCTTAAAGTCTTACTCGCAGCAGTCCAGCTACTAAATTGTGTGCTCCATGCATCATCCATAATAGTGGCCAATTCTTCGGCTCATCCTGCATCGCCATCCTAGCGGTGTCCAAACTTTCCATGGTACTAACACTCCGGTCAATACTCATCACTTGTTCCTTGAGCGGTGTCCATAACATCATCCTGATGTTGTCCTGCCTTATCCACAAGGTGTCCATCGCCAATCCATGCAGCTCGCATCCTGCCAACTGTTGTATCCTTACGCTGTCCTAGCATCCTGCGTGGTTATTCTTCGTGAACAACCTTGTCTTCTTCCTGAAGAGACCAAACCTTGGTGCTTTGTAATTCCTTGTCAGAATCCTTCCGACAGGGTTCAATTTACTCGTTTGGCTTTA
>NZ_NDIO01000334.1:0-6959 GCF_002241085.1 Vibrio sp. V03_P4A6T147 | reverse complement strand
GCTTGATACTGTCGCACGGTTGGGTAGTTTTACCGCCGCTGCGGAGGTTTTGCATAAAGTGCCGTCAGCGATCAGCTACGGCGTTCGCCAAGTCGAACAAGATTTGGATGTGCTGCTGTTTCGCCGTTTACCTAGAAAGGTGGAGCTGACGCCCGCTGGTGAGCTGTTTATGGTGGAGGCTCGCCAATTGCTTAGGCAGATGGAAGAGATTCGTTCACAAACTAAACGCGCGGCGCATGGTTGGCAGAAAACGCTAAAATTGACGCTTGATAACGTGGTCAAACTCGACAAAATGAAACCGCTGGTGGAAGATTTTTATCGCACGTTTGAGTTTGCTGAGCTGCAAATCAACATGGAAGTGTTTAATGGCTCATGGGAAGCTATTGCGCAAGGTCGAGCTGACATTGTGATTGGTGCAACCTCTGCGATTCCTGTCGGTGGTGATTTTGAAGTGCGTGACATGGGTGTGTTGGATTGGGCATTTGTAATGTCTCCTCGTCACCCTTGTGCTCAAGAGCCCTATTTAACCGAAGATTTTGTCAGTCAGTTCCCGGCGATTTGTTTGGATGACACGTCAAGTGTATTACCCAAGCGGCATACGGATCACTACCCGCAGCAACGGCGCTTACTTTTACCGAATTGGTATAGTGCGATTGAATGCTTAAAAAATGAAGTCGGTGTGGGCTATATGCCAAGACACATTGCACAACCTTTGATTGTTGATGGTGGGTTGGTTGAACGGGTTCTCACCGTTGATAAACTGCTTAGTCAATGCTGTTTAGTATGGCGTAAAGATGATAATCATAAATTGATCGAGTGGATGGTAAATTATCTGGGCAGTAGCGATCAACTTTATCGTGATTGGCTTCAAGCTAAATAACCTAATAAGAAGAGCCAGCAGTGCTGGCTCTTAAAAGACTCTTCAGTGAGAAGAAAAACAGAATGGTTATGGGCGCTCAAAAATAGTCGCAATGCCTTGGCCTAAACCAATGCACATCGTTGCTAGACCATATTTGGCGTCTTTCGCTTCCATCAAGTTAATCAATGTGGTTGAGATGCGCGTGCCAGAACACCCGAGAGGGTGACCCAGTGCGATCGCCCCTCCGTTTAGGTTAACCTTCTCATCCACTACATCGAGCAAACCGAGATCTTTCGCGCAAGGTAGAGATTGAGCTGCAAATGCTTCGTTTAACTCAATCACATCCATATCTTGCATGGTGAGGCCTGCACGCTGTAGCGCTTTATGGGTAGCCGGAACTGGCCCATAACCCATAATTGAAGGATCGCAACCAGCGACGGCCATTGATTTCACACGCGCGCGAATCTTTAAGCCAAGCGCATTGGCTTTATCTTCGCTCATGATCAACATCGCCGATGCGCCATCGGACAGAGCCGATGAGGTGCCTGCCGTTACAGTACCATTGGCTGGGTCAAAAACAGGACGCAACTGTGCTAGCCCCTCAACAGTGGTTTCCGGGCGGATCACTTCATCAAAATCGAGCGTGAACAGAGTACCATCTTCGGCATGAGCTTCAGTGGGGAGGATTTCATTTTTGAAGCGGCCTTCAACGGTGGCTGCGTAAGCGCGTTGATGCGAACGAGCGGCAAAGGCATCTTGTTGCTCACGGCTAATGCCGTGTATTTTACCTAACATCTCAGCCGTTAACCCCATCATCCCCGCAGCTTTGGCAACGGTTTTTGACATGCCGGGATGGAAATCAACGCCATGGTTCATCGGTACGTGCCCCATATGCTCAACGCCGCCCACAAGGCAGATTTCAGCATCACCAACCATAATGGCGCGGGTGGCATCATGCAGTGCTTGCATTGATGAACCACATAAACGGTTAACGGTGACGGCACCAATTTCAATCGGCAAGCCAGCTAACAGTGCTGCATTACGCGCGACGTTAAAGCCTTGTTCTAAGGTTTGTTGCACACAACCCCAGTAGATATCTTCGATCTCTTTTGGGTTGACTTGTGGATTACGGGCTAAAATGCCTTTCATCAGATGTGCAGATAAATCTTCCGCACGAGTATGACGAAATGCCCCACCTTTTGAACGACCCATCGGGGTGCGTAGGCAATCAACAATTACGACATTTCTCTTATGTGAAGTCATTTGGACATCTCTCCTTAGATAGAACTTGCTTGTTGAGCACCGTAGAAGGTCTCGCCTTTTTCTGCCATATCGAGCAGCAGTTGAGGTACATGATACATCGCGCCCAATGCTTGGTATTGGCTTGCCATTGCAACGTAGTTTTGTAAACCAAGACTATCGAGATAGCGGAATACGCCGCCTCTAAAAGGAGGGAACCCTAAGCCGTACACCAATGCCATATCAGCTTCTTGGGGTGAAGCGATGATCTTCTCTTCTAAACAGAGTGCCACTTCATTGATCATCGGAATCATCATGCGCTCAATGATGGTTTGATCATCAAAAGTACGTTTATCACCACATTCTACGTTAAGAACAGTGAGAACCTCTTCAGAGAAAGTTTTCTTCGGTTTGCCTTTCTTATCTAAAGTGTATTGATAGAAACCGCTGCCATTTTTCTGGCCATATTTATTGGCGTCAAACAGTGCATCAATAGCATCGCGGCCCTGTTTGCCCATACGTTCAGGGAAACCTTGTGCCATTACTGCTTGTGCATGGTGAGCGGTATCAATACCGACCACATCTAGAAGATAAGCTGGGCCCATTGGCCAACCAAACTTACGTTCCATCACTTTATCGATTTGAGTGAAATCAGCGCCATCGCGCAGTAATAAACTAAAGCCACCAAAGTAAGGGAAAAGTACGCGGTTTACGAAGAACCCAGGGCAGTCATTGACCACGATGGGGGATTTACCCATTTTGGCCGCGTAAGCGACAACTCGATTGATGGTTTCATCGGAAGTGTGTTCACCACGAATAATTTCCACCAATGGCATACGATGTACTGGGTTAAAAAAGTGCATACCACAGAAGTTTTCTGGACGTTTGAGTGATTTGGCCAGTAGGTTGATTGGAATGGTTGAAGTGTTCGAGGTGATAACCGCATCCTCACCAACATTGGCTTCTACTTCACTTAGTACCGCGGCTTTGATTTTCGGGTTTTCAACCACAGCTTCAACAATTACATCCGCTTGCTCAATCCCCGCATAATGCAGGCTAGGCGTAATCGATGCCAGCACACTTGCCATTTTAAAACCATCAATTTTTCCGCGCTCTAGCTGCTTGTTGAGTAACTTAGATGCCTCTGTCATACCTAAATTAAGGGACGATTGAGCAATATCTTTCATCAAAACAGGCACGCCCTTTACTGCCGATTGATAAGCAATGCCGCCGCCCATGATACCCGCACCAAGTACCGCCGCTCGTCCGGTTTCTTTATTGGCTGATTTAGCCGCTTTTTTTGCCAGTGCTTTAATATATTGGTCGTTGAGGAATAAACCGACCAAGGATTTCGCCGCTTCAGAATGAGCGAGCTTAACGAAGTGTTTACGCTCAATGGCCAATGCTTCATCACGGCTACAGCGCGCGGCTTCTTCTATTGCAATAACAGCGGTTATTGGCGCTGGATAATGAGGTCCGGCATGCTGTGCAACCAAGCCTTTGGCCATGGTGAAGCTCATCATGGCTTCTAATTTGCTGAGTGTCAGCGCGGACATTTTTTGCTGGCGACGCATTTTCCAATCAACGGTTTCATTGATGGCCGATGTGATGGTTTTGAGTGCTGACTCAAGCAGTTTGTCGCTATCAACAATCGCATCGAGCAGCCCAATTTTAAGGGCTTCTTCAGCACGACATGCTTTGCCTTGAGTGATCACTTCCATAGCATTGTCGGCACCAATTACACGAGGCAGACGCACACAGCCACCGAACCCCGGCATAATACCAAGCTTTGTTTCCGGTAATCCTATGCTGGTGGTCGCGTCACCAATACGGAAATCGGTAGCGAGTACACACTCACATCCACCGCCTAGCGCGTGCCCTGTTAAAGCGGCTAGTGTCGGAACGGGTAGATCTTCTAGTTTGTTGAAAATGCTATTGGCAAATTGCAGCCATTGGTCGAGTTCTTGCGCAGGTTTAGCAAAGAGACCTAAAAACTCAGTGATATCAGCCCCGACAATAAAAGATTCTTTATCGGAAGTAAGAATAAGGCCTTTCAGTCCTTGGTGGGCTTTTAGGGCATCAAGTGCATGGTTGAGCGATTCAAGAGTGGCAAGGTCAAGTTTGTTCACTGACTCCTTGGAGCAGAAACGCAACTCCGCAATACCATCTTGTAATTCCTTTACCTGTAGGGTGTTGGCTTGGTAAATCATTGTCTATCTCCGTGACATACAACCTTAAGATCGTGTGTGAGAGTTTTTGTTGTATTAATAGTTCTGGTTTGACCAGTCGGTTTAGTTTGACCTGAGGATTGTTTAATTTCAATACATTTTTTAAACAACTGTTTAACATTGAGTGCGAATGGAGATCAGCGCTGCTTTTTTAAGTGCACGTGTTACACTCTTGCCATCCGCTCGATCTATGATTTCACATGAACGAACAACCTTATTTAATTCCAGCGTTGCCCACCCAATTTGAAGAGGAAATCAAAAAAAGCCTCTTTATTACCTATTTGGCCCATACTCCGAGTGTAGATGCTGCCAAAGCCTTCGTTGCGCAAATAAAGACAAAACATAGCGACGCCAGACATAACTGCTGGGGCTTTGTTGCCGGACGACCGGAAGATTCGATGTTGTGGGGTTTTAGTGATGATGGTGAGCCATCAGGGACGGCGGGCAAACCGATATTGGCGCAGCTAGCCGGATCGAGTGTCGGGGAGTTAACGGCCGTCGTCACTCGTTATTATGGTGGGATTCGTCTTGGCACTGGTGGGTTAGTTAAAGCTTATGGTGGCGGAGTACAACAAGCACTCAAGCAGCTTCAAACTATTGAGAAAAAAATCACCACAAAATTATCCCTAACGTTAGACTACGGTTTTGTGCCGATTGCTCAATCCATCATCGCGCAGTATGAAGCATTAGAAGTCGAAGCCGATTATAAAGAACAGGTTAAATTTCTTGTTGAGATAGAATTGCGCCATCTTGATGCCTTTACTCAAACTATCATTAATAAAAGCGGTGCAAAAGCTGTAGTGACCGCCATAAAAAATAATTAGGAAGTCAGAAGCTTCGCTTCAGAAAAAGCAATGCAAATTCGATCTATTATTCGTATCGTCGGGCTTTTGCTCGCGCTATTTAGTGTCTCTATGCTTGCCCCTGCGCTGGTGGCTTTGCTGTACCGCGATGGTGCAGGTGTACCTTTTGTCACGACCTTTTTTGTATTGTTGATGTGTGGCGGTTTTTTTTGGTTTCCAAACCGCCGCTATCGACATGAATTGAAAGCCAGAGACGGTTTTTTGATCGTTGTACTGTTTTGGACGGTTATCGGTAGTGCGGGTTCATTACCGTTTTGGTTGGCGGATAATCCCAATGTATCGGTTACTGATGCGTTTTTTGAATCATTTTCAGCATTAACCACCACCGGAGCAACCGTCATTGTTGGGTTAGATGAATTACCTAAAGCGATTTTGTTCTATCGGCAGTTTTTACAATGGTTTGGTGGGATGGGGATCATCGTTCTAGCGGTGGCCATTTTGCCAGTATTGGGAATTGGGGGAATGCAGTTATATCGGGCGGAGATCCCGGGCCCGGTCAAAGATACTAAAGTTACTCCAAGAATCGCCGAAACCGCCAAAGCACTTTGGTACATCTATTTAAGCTTAACGATTGCCTGCGCAACGGCTTTTTGGGCAGCAGGGATGACCCTATTTGATGCGATTTGTCATAGCTTCTCTACGATCGCTATTGGTGGGTTTTCGACTCATGATGCAAGCATGGGGTATTTTGACAGTTATGCGATCAATTTAATTACGGTTGTTTTTTTGCTCATTTCAGCCTGTAATTTTACGCTCCATTACGCGGCGTTTGCGACAGGTGGTGTTCATCCAAAATATTACCTTAAAGATCCAGAGTTTAGAGCTTTCGCTCTTATACAAGTCATTTTGTTTGCGGTTTGCTTTTCGATTTTACTCAAACACCATTCTTACGACTCTTTTTATGACGCTTTTGATCAGGCGCTATTTCAAACGGTATCCATTTCGACGACGGCAGGCTTTACCACAACAGGTTTTGCAGATTGGCCGTTATTCTTACCTGTATTATTGCTGTTTTCTTCATTTATAGGTGGGTGTGCTGGCTCTACGGGCGGTGGCATGAAAGTGATCCGTATCTTATTGCTTACCTTACAAGGTGCTCGTGAGATGAAACGTCTTATCCACCCAAGAGCCGTGTATACGATTAAGGTGGGCGGAAGTGCTCTTTCACAGCGAGTTGTTGACGCGGTTTGGGGATTTTTCTCAGCGTACGCACTGGTCTTCGTGGCGTGTATGTTGGCATTGATCGCAACAGGGATGGATGAACTGAGTGCATTTTCTGCCGTCGCTGCAACATTGAATAACTTAGGGCCTGGATTGGGTCAAGTCTCCGTACACTTTGCGGATGTTAATGACAGTGCAAAATGGGTATTGGTTGTTTCGATGCTCTTTGGTCGCTTAGAAATTTTTACACTATTAATACTGCTTACCCCTACGTTTTGGCGCAGTTAAGGATATCCCGTGCAAAAAGCTCTTTTTCTCTATTCTTCCCGTGAAGGTCAAACCAAGAAAATTCTTAACTATATAAAAGAGGAACTTTCTGAGTTTGATTGCGAACTTGCCGATTTACATCAAATTGAGGATATTGATTTAGCTCTTTACGATCGAGTCTTAATTGGTGCTTCTATTCGCTACGGACATTTAAATAAAAAGCTTTATCAATTTTTAGAATAACATGCTGAGTAATTAGCACTCGCTAAAGCGGCGTTCTTTTGAGTTAACTTAACTGCAAGAAAAGAAGCGCAGGGATAAGATACTCTAGAAGGAAGTGTT
>NZ_NDIO01000378.1:0-7042 GCF_002241085.1 Vibrio sp. V03_P4A6T147 | reverse complement strand
GAGTTGCGTGTCGCGCTGGTTGATGGCCAACGACTTTTTGATCTAGACATCGAAAGTCCAGGGCATGAATCTAAAAAGGCGAACATCTATAAAGGACGTATCACCCGTGTTGAACCGAGTTTAGAAGCTGCATTTGTTGATTACGGCGCTGAACGTCACGGTTTCCTTCCTCTCAAAGAAATTGCCCGCGAATACTTCCCTGATGGCTACACTTACCAAGGCCGTCCAAACATCAAAGAAGCGCTTAAAGAAGGCCAAGAAGTTATTGTCCAAGTTGAAAAGGAAGAACGAGGCAGCAAAGGCGCTGCGTTGACCACTTTCATTTCTCTTGCTGGTAGCTACCTAGTTCTTATGCCAAACAATCCTCGTGCCGGTGGTATTTCACGCCGTATCGAAGGCGATGAGCGTACCGAATTAAAAACCGCATTGAGCAGTTTAGAGCTTCCTCAAGGTATGGGCCTTATCGTTCGCACTGCAGGTGTGGGCAAAAGTGCGGAAGAGCTAGAGTGGGACTTAAACGTTTTGCTCAATCACTGGAGCGCAATCAAACAGGCTTCAGATTTGCGTCCTGCACCGCTACTTATTCACCAAGAGAGCAACGTCATTGTACGCGCAATTCGTGATTATCTGCGTCGTGACATTGGTGAAATTCTAATTGATAGCAACACTATTTATGAACGTGCCCTTGAGCACATTCGTTTGGTGCGTCCTGACTTCGTGAGTCGTGTAAAAAAATACGACGGTGAAGTACCCCTATTTAGCCATTACCAAATTGAAAGCCAAATCGAATCGGCTTTCCAGCGTGAAGTGCGTTTGCCTTCTGGTGGCTCTATTGTTATCGACCCAACCGAAGCATTGACCTCAATTGATATCAACTCTGCTCGTGCAACAAAAGGCGGCGATATTGAAGAGACGGCGCTTAACACCAACTTAGAAGCAGCCGATGAAATTGCTCGCCAATTACGTCTGCGCGATTTGGGCGGATTAGTGGTTATCGATTTCATCGATATGACTCCTGTTCGTCACCAACGTGAAGTAGAAAACCGTTTACGCGATGCCGTACGCCTAGATCGCGCTCGCGTACAAATTGGCCGAATTTCACGTTTTGGCTTGTTAGAAATGTCGCGTCAGCGCTTGAGCCCATCGCTTGCCGAAGCAAGTCACCATATCTGCCCACGCTGCTCTGGCACCGGAGTGGTTCGTGATAATGAATCTCTTGCGCTCTCTGTTTTACGTCTCATTGAAGAAGAAGCACTAAAAGATAATACCGCTCAAGTTATGGCGGTGGTTCCCGTTCCTATTGCATCTTATCTACTCAATGAAAAACGTCGCTCAATCAATCATATTGAACGCATTCAAGAAGTCGAGATCACGATTGTCCCTAACTCTGAAATGGAAACGCCTCATTTTGAAGTGATCCGTGTCCGTGAAGGGGAAGAGCAAGAAATACTCTCTTACTTAGTGCCAATGAAACTAGAAGCACTGAAAGAAGCAGAAGGTAAAGAAAGCTCAGATATCGATTTCAAACCAAAACGCATTGAAGAACCAGCGTTGAAAGGGTTTGCTGCCCCAGCACAAACTATTCCAGCTCCAACACCTAAAGCAGAGGTAGCGGTTCCAGTCAAAGAGATCGCTGTTGAACCAGGCAAACCAGGTCTATTTGGCCGCATCGTTAAAGCTCTTGGTAGCATCTTTTCAACCACCACGGAAAAGGTGAAAACTGAGGAAGAGCAACAAAAACAAGAAAACGAACGTAGCCAAGCACCACGCCAGCGTCGTGATCGAAATGACCAACGTCGTCGTAACGGACGCGGTGAAAATGCTAATCGCGACAACGCAAACCGTGACAGAAACAGACGCAAGCCGGTCAATGCCTCTACTCCTGTTGAAGAAACACAAGATAAAGAAACTGTTGCCGCCAACGAGCCTCGTAAGACACAAGCTCGCAAGCCAAAACAAGAGCGCCGCAACAAGCGTGATGACAGCAAATCTGAAAAGTTAGCGGAACAAGGGCTACAACTTGCGGCTGAAGCGCAAGCCGTTACCTTGACAGCGAATGAAGATAAAACGGAAGAGAAAACGGCAAAAGTAAAAGAGCGCCGTCAACGCCGTAAGTTAAACAAACAAGTTCGTGTAAAAGATCAGACAATAGCTCAAGAACAACCAGAAGCTGAAATGTTGATTAATACAACCCCGGCAGCAGAGGTTATTGAAGCCGTAAAAGCTGAAATAGCACAATCTGTTGAGCCATCGGTTGTTACACCAAACGACGACAATGAGAATGACGATCAAAATCAACGTCGCAATCGCCGCTCCCCTCGTCATTTACGAGCCAGTGGTCAACGTCGACGCCGTGGTCGTGATCGTCGCCCTAACCCATTCCGTTTACGCAAAGGTGGGGTTGCCTCTCCTGAGATGGCAATGGGTAAAGTGATGCCTCGTTATGACCTCTCTAAACCAGTGTATCAAGCACCGGTAACAGAGCAAGTCGCAGCGGTTGAACCTGTTCAACAAGTGGCAGATGTCGTAGATAACAATACCGAGATAACGTTAGGTGGTTTTGCTTTCCCTGAAATGGCAATGGGTAAGGTCATTATTCGCCACGAAGAGAACCAGAGCGTCGTTGAAGAACCTGTTACGGTCTCTTTGCAGGACGCTATTGAACCTCAAGTACCATCGGCAGTGGTAACAGAATCGGTTTCAGTCACAGAATCGGTCACTGTAGAAGCCGTTATTTCGGAGCCAGTAATCGCAGAAGTTGTTATTGAAAAGACTACCGCTATTGAGCTCGTTGTCGAAGAAAAAGCCACGACAGAGAAAGTACCAGCATTGAAGGTTGAAGCAGTAACTAAGGCACCTGAAGCCGTATTACCCAAAACAATCAAAGCGCATGCATTCTCTCCGATGACCAAAGCCTCAGGCTCTTTGTTGCTCAAAGAGATTGAAATCGTATCAGCACCTTTCCATGCTGAACGAATTGCAACTCGTGCAGCAGGCAGCCAGTCAGCGCAAAGTCAAGCTGGTGCGGCAATGACTAAACCACAGTATTAATCTCTGAACCGAGTTTAAATACCATTAAAGGGCTGCATTCGCAGCCCTTTTTATATTCCGCTTGCCCAATATCTCTGCATCTCATAGCATTGCCTCTTTCTTGTCACTCAAAATGGACTTCCATGACTTGGATCTTATTCACCCTTCTGGCCGCATTCATGCAATCTTGGCGCAATGCATTCCAAAGTCGCTTAGCAACTGAGGTCAGTACTACTGGTGTTACCCTTGCCCGCTTTCTTTGGGCTGGCCCTATCGCGGCTCTCTATCTCATCACTTTGTATCATTTCATACCCGCGAAATTACCTACATTGTCATTGACCTTTATCGCTTTCATTATCGGCGCGTCATTGATGCAAATCGTCGCGACAGCGCTCATGGTTAAGCTTTTTAAATTAAATAACTATGCCGTAGGTGCTGGGCTAGCCAAAAGCGAAGCCTTAGTTGCCGCTATTTTAGGGATGATTTTTTTTGGGACTCATTTGACAGGCTTGGGCTGGATTGGCGTCATCGTTGGTGGCATTGGTGTATTTTTGATGAGCACGCACGGCAATATTAAGCAGCTTTCAATGCCAACTGTTTTACTGGGATTAAGTTGTGGTAGTGCCTTTGCACTCACTTCATTGTGGGTACGTGAAGCCAGCTTAGCACTTGGCTTACCCTTTCCACACAGTGCTGCTTGGGTATTATTGTTGGTCATTTCACTGCAGACTTTATTACTGCTAATTTACCTAATGGTGACCGACAACAACTCATTAAAACAATTATGGGTAAGACCTAAGCTAACGCTATTAACCAGCACAAGTAGCTGTCTTGGTTCTATTGGTTGGTTCAGTGCAATGTCTCTTCAAACCGTACCTTATGTAAAAACTTTAGGCCAAATTGAGATCTTTTTTACGATGTTAATTTCTATTTTTTGGCTAAAACAATCGGTGAAAATTAAAGATGGGCTGGGGCTTGTTCTAATCGCAATTGCCGCTATTTTAGTCATGTGGGGATAAATCCCATCCACGCTTTGATGATGAAGTTACTCGAGCAAAAAAGCAAAAAAAGCCTCACCAGATGGTGAGGCTTTATCTTTTCCCGATAGAGATTGTTTCGTGCTAGCGAAAATCCCTCAATAACTCAGCTTACTTTTTCTTTGCTGGTTTTTGATCATCTTTCTTCTTGATAACGGTAGTGCCTTCGAAAGTTTCACCTTCAACAAACGCTGTACCATAGTAAGCCGCAAGAAGTACTTCTTTTAGCTCAGAAATCAGTGGGTAGCGTGGGTTTGCACCAGTACATTGGTCATCAAACGCTTCAACTGATAGCACGTCAACTTTTGCGAGGAAATCCGCTTCATTCACGCCAGCCGCTTGGATAGATAGCGGGATGTCGAGATCTTTCTTCAGCTCTTCCAACCAAGTCAGTAGACGTTCAATCTTCTGAGCAGTACGGTCGCCCGCTTGGCTCAAGCCTAAGTGGTCAGCCACTTCAGCGTAACGACGGCGTGCTTGTGGACGGTCGTATTGAGAGAACGCAGTTTGTTTGGTTGGGTTATCATTCGCGTTATAGCGCACAACGTTAGAGATAAGCAATGCGTTAGCAAGGCCGTGCGGGATGTGGAACTCTGCACCGATCTTGTGCGCCATAGAGTGACATACACCTAAGAACGCGTTAGCAAAAGCAATACCTGCGATAGTCGCTGCATTGTGCACTTTTTCACGAGCAATTGGGTCTGCTGCGCCATTTTTGTAGCTTGATGGTAGGTACTCTTTCAGCATCTTAAGTGCTTGTAGAGCTTGACCATCAGAGTATTCGTTCGCAAGAACAGATACATAGGCTTCAAGAGCGTGAGTCACAGCATCGTAACCACCAAATGCCGTTAGAGACTTAGGCATATTCATCACAAGGTTCGCATCAACGATAGCCATGTTAGGTGTTAGCTCATAATCCGCTAGTGGGTATTTAGCACCTGTTTTGTCGTCTGTTACAACGGCAAATGGTGTGACTTCTGAACCTGTACCTGAAGTAGTCGTGATACAAACCAATTCTGCTTTTTGACCCATTTTAGGGAACTTGTAGATACGTTTACGGATATCCATAAAGCGCATTGCAAGCTCTTCAAAGTGAGTTTCTGGGTGCTCATACATAACCCACATGATCTTCGCCGCATCCATTGGTGAACCACCACCAAGTGCTAGAATCACGTCTGGTTGGAAACTCTTCATTGCTTCAGCGCCTTTCTCTACGACAGATAGAGTTGGATCAGCTTCTACATCAAAGAATGTTTGAACTTCCATACCGTTTGACTTCAGCAGAGTCACTACATCGTCTGCATAACCGTTGTTGAATAGGAAACGGTCAGTAACTAGGAATGCGCGTTTTTTGCCTTCAAGATCGCTCATAGCGATTGGAAGGCTACCACGACGGAAGTAAATTGACTTAGGTAGTTTATGCCACAACATGTTTTCAGCTCGCTTCGCAACAGTTTTCTTGTTGATTAGGTGCTTAGGACCTACGTTCTCAGAAATTGAGTTACCACCCCAAGAACCACAACCTAGCGTTAGAGATGGTGCAACGTTAAAGTTGTAAAGGTCACCAATACCACCATGAGTGGTTGGGATGTTTACAAGAATACGCGCCGTCTTCATTTTGTCACCAAAGTAACGGATACGGTCTGCATTAACGTCTTGGTTAGTGTATAGACCAGAAGTGTGACCAATACCGCCGATTTCTACCATTCTTACTGCTTGTTCTACCGCGTTCTCGAAAGAAGTCGCGCGGAACATGCCAAGTGTTGGAGAAAGTTTTTCATGTGCGAATTCATCGTCATAAGAAACTTCGCCAATACCTTCTCCGACAAGGATTTTAGTATCTGCTGGAACTTTAACGCCCGCCATTTCAGCGATGGCTGTTGCTGGTTGGCCTACGATTTTCGCGTTTAGTGCGCCATCGATAAGCAGTACCTTACGTACTTTGTCTGCGTCTGCTTTACTTAAAACATGCGCTTTATGGCTCGCGAAACGTTCTTTTACTTCGTCATACACTTCGTCCATAACGATAACCGCTTGCTCAGAAGCACATACCACACCGTTATCGAATGTTTTAGACATAAGAACAGAAGCAACTGCACGTTTGATGTCTGCCGTTTCGTCGATTACAACTGGAACGTTACCTGCACCTACACCGATTGCTGGTTTACCTGACGAGTAAGCCGCTTTCACCATGCCAGGACCACCTGTTGCAAGGATAAGTGCAATACCTTCGTGCTTCATTAGCGCGTTAGATAGCTCAACTGAAGGTTGATCAATCCAGCCGATGATATCTTTTGGCGCGCCAGCTGCAACTGCTGCATCTAACACGAGTTTAGCTGCATCGTTAGTTGAATTTTTCGCACGCGGGTGTGGCGAGAAGATGATACCGTTACGAGTCTTCAAAGAGATGAGAGATTTGAAGATTGCAGTAGAAGTAGGGTTAGTGGTTGGAACGATACCACAGATGATGCCTACAGGCTCAGCGATAGTCATCGTGCCTAGGTTTTTATCTTCTTCAAGAATGCCACACGTTTTTTCGTCTTTGTATTTGTTGTAGATGAACTCAGACGCAAAGTGGTTCTTGATTACTTTATCCTCAACAATACCCATGCCTGATTCCGCTACCGCTTGTTGCGCTAGAGGGATACGAGCTTGGTTAGCTGCTAATGATGCCGCGCGGAAAATTTTATCTACTTGCTCTTGAGAGTAAGTAGAGAATTCTGCTTGAGCCGCTTTAACGCGCGCTACTAGAGCATCAAGTTCAGCTAAATTAGTTACAGGCATAATGGATCTCCTAAAAATAGAAAAATGTTAAAAACTCTTTATTAAGTTTGCAGCTTTGTGTTTTTGTTTTTTCTCAACAGCTTAAACAATGACAGACTTAGTAAATTGCTTTCAGGACTGAGTATAATATTTCAGAGTGTGAAAAAAATTGACTCAGATCAGTTCTCAAAAACTAATTACCCAATTAGGGG
>NZ_NDIO01000058.1:0-7096 GCF_002241085.1 Vibrio sp. V03_P4A6T147 | reverse complement strand
AATTTGACGGTTCCGGCAAGCAGAAAAAAGAGTTAAACAAATTTTATAAAGACATCCTAATTTCGGCCATCCGCAGCTATTGTAACCGCAACTCTCCAGCTTTAGATAAAGACCAGTTTTTTATCTCAGAATACAACGGCTTTAAAACAGCTGTTGAACTTGAGGTTAAGCCTGACTTTACAACGATCAAAACACAAGGTGTGAGCAAAATTGGTTCCTTCAATACTTACATTCGTGCAGATGACTGTGCACTTCTTCCTATGCCAATTAGCATCAATTTACTCGAGCTACTAGAGAAGATTAATCAAGGATATCGACCTAATAAACACGACAAAAATGCGGTACTTCTATTAGACGAGGTGATTGAGCAGATCATTACTGTTGCAAACGAAAAAAACACCCTGTTTATCCTGAAAAATGATAAGCGCTACAAGATCGTTAATGAAGATAACGAGTATTTCGAAGTGAGTGGTATTTAAAATGACAATGGATAAATACATCAAACCGTTTAATCCGAAGTTGCCACAAACTGCGGAAGAAATACCCAATAAAAATAGCCTGAATAGCTATCTTCCGATTCGTACTAAAGGTAATGACTTTGATTTTGATGCAGTAATTGGACTAGTACTGCGTGGGTTATTGCGTAAGAAGATTGAAGGTTACAAATACGAAGACTTTGTCTCTGATTGTCAGTCTGCGTTTGAGGAAAAGTTAGGCGAAGAAGAGTTTTGGGAAGTACTACGAGAAATGTATTTTGATAACAAAGATATCTTCTCTGTAAGCCCTGAGCTCTTGTTATTTCGTGCTCAAAAAGGTGAATGCTCTGCAGGCGACTCTCGCGTTGCTTCTCTGTTTACCAACTTACTTCAGAATATGCGTGTCGAAGAGTTTGATGCAAAACTCAATTTTATCGAACGAGAAATGCTTTCATCTTTGCGTGAAAAAATGAAAACCGACTCATCGATGCAAGCAACTGAACATCCATATCTGCCATACCTATCTAGGGCATTTCGTGATGATTTGAAGTTTTTGTCAAGTCGACCTAAGTATCTATTGAGCGAAATTGAATCGTTCTTGTCTTTTTATGGTTTTGCTTACACCGCCCAGTTGAGTTTATCGCTAACCGATTGGCGCTCTGGTGAGGGGCCAGTTGCGAAACCTCTGTACTTCATCATGGACCATGAACGAGCTAGTAATGAACGAACGCACATCAAAAACCACGGTTACAAACTATTCAATGAATCCGCAACTCGTTTATTTCCGATGTTGACGATGCTAGAGCTTTTACAACCTAGCTTCGGTGATAAGAACGCAGTTAAAGCACCATTGTGGGCGATTTCAAAGGGCATTCAAGAATCTCGCTATGAACATCTAAAGAGCGAGTTAGAGAACTTTGCCCGAGCATTTAAAAGGCAACGTGACCTAGATACTTCATTTGACGAGTCGGAATCTGCTATTGATTGGCTTGGCAACATTATGAAGTTGGCCATGGCTCAGTTTAGCTTTGGTGAGCGGTTCAACATCAACAAAAAATATGTTTCTGAAGTAGAGAAGTATCTTGCCTCTCCCTTTATTCAAAGTCGAGGTCGTAGCGGTCGAGTACTGGTTCTCAACCAAGACTACATCATTTTATTAACCAACCTTGTGGTTGGAGAAAAGGACAAACTCCGTTTCCACGAACTTATAACCGCATTTAAACAACGTGGTATTTTCGTCGATAAGCAAACCGAGCAAGAACTAATTAAATTCTATGAGCGCATTGGTAACGTTGAGCGTATGAGTGATAGTGGAGACGCAGTTTATGTCCGTAAAACAATTTGAGACCTTTTTAGTGGAGCAGTTTCTAGCGGATGCTGATACTCACATCAAAGCAGGCTTCCGTTATCAGTTCAAGTCACCAGATAGTGAAAACAGTGTGCGTTTGTACCAAGCGATGATCGCGTATGCACAAAATAGTGTTAGTGCGAGCAACGGCATCGAGCTGCCATTTATTCAACTGTCTAACTGTAAGATCGTGCCTGTTATCCATAGTGAGGATCCGGCTGAGTACCAAGGTTTTACGGAGAACTATATTTCACATCTACGTGATGAAGTAGCAAGTCAGTCAAGTTACCTCAAGGGCTGCGCATTGGTGGTTATTCATAACAGCTTATTGGATACGTTAATTAATTCAGCGGAAGACTTAGCAGAACGCGGTCAAGTCTGGAGCCCCGTTAAGATCAAAGCTGCTATGAAGGGGCTTATTGACCAACAAGACAAAGGGCGTGATGTGTCTAACTGCCTTTTGGATGATCAGTTTGATGCGATCCTTGAAGATGGCGCGACTATGTTCGGTTTTGAGTCACTTTATAAAGCGGTCGAAGATGGTGAACTTCGCTTCAATGAACTCGGCATGTTTGAAGATCCACTGGTTGCTGAGATGAGTGGTAATCCGAAACAAATCAAAAAACGTCTTGAAGATAACCGCGCTCTTTATGAAGAGCTCTCTTTTGAAGTTGAACACTTTGGTGACCAGCTTCAGGACCGTTTGAAGTCGTTTGGTGAAAAGTTCATTAACGAAAACTTCTCTGAAACTGGTGCGTGGAAAGATGTCGAATTTGAAGCGTTTCTTCAAGAGAAAAAACGTAACGCGCAACAGCAACTTGTCCTTGAAGAAGAGCAAGCGAGCGAAGGCATGACCATTACTGCGCGTAACCGTGCAGAAACCAAAGCGGGTATGCGTGATCGTCACCTTATCATTGAGCTAGATGAAGGCGTGAATGACTTTGAATTGAAGCTGATTTTCCAAGGTGCAAGCAATCTAGAAAAGAGCCAGTTTAAAATTCAACCAGCTAAAGCACTTGGTAATCAAGAGGTGATTTCAACGCTAAATGGCTTGAAGACGACCCGAGCAAGCTTGAAAGGGACTTACAACAACGAACCGTTGTTTTTTAACCTAGCGCTGAAGCGCGAGAACAAATCTGAGGTCTATAATTTCCGCTGTCTTGTTATTCGCAAGGGTGAGTTTTACATTGAACCGTTCAAAAACATCTTCTTGATCGAGCCTGCGCCTGCGAAGCAGCGTTTAACCTTAAACATGGAAGAGAACAAGCTTCAGATTCGTGCTGAAGAGGGTACGGCTTGTTCTTTGACGGATGCAAAACAAGTCGTAGACATAGCAGAACATTCGGTGGTGGATTTTGAGGTGCTTGCCAATGAAGCGGATGAGATTGACTTCTCAGTTAAGTCAGGTGACAACCAGCTTAAGTTTAATGTTGAAGGTGCAGTAGCCACTGACTCTTTAAGCTTGCCATTGCTACTCAACCGAGGTCGTTACCATAAGCTATTTAAAGATGAATACAACGGCGAGTTTTACGCTCAAAAAGGTAAAGTCGGCATCGATAACAGCGAGTTTGTTGTACCGGGAGTTCGTTTAAAACTACTGCGTTGGGAAGAAGCCTTCATCCGTGACAAAGTGGTGTCTATTTCTGAATCCGACGTAATCAAGTTGGATGACGTACAAGCCATTGATGACGCGATGCATTCATCCTATGTCGAATTGTATGATTACCTTGAACAGCGCCGTAGTACGCCATCTTTAGCCTCTTGGGGGGATGATTTCACGACACTTGTACAAAATGTTGTAGATGCAAGTCTTGCTTATTTCGAAGCGATTCCAACGGGCAGTATGCTGACTAAAGAGCAGAAAGCCGCGCTGAAAATTGGTTTGGTTAAGTCTGAAGGCGAAGAATATTACTCTCCATTCCATCCGTTAATTTTGGCTTACTACCTAAATCTTCGAAAAGTGATTTGTGAAGATGAGAGTTTTGTCAGTTTGCCAGATGTGACATTTGAACGCCTCTCTCCAAAAGGCTTGCTGCCATACGTTTATCATCCACAGTATGAGTTTGCTTACAACCAACAAGTGAAAGAAAACGCGTTCTGGATCAAAAGTGTCCCTCAAGAAAAGAGCTCGCTGACATTCGTTCGTAAACTTGTCAAAGAAAAAATCGACGAGTTTCAAACGGCATTTAGTCAATTATTCACGGGTTCTGAGAAGAGCATCATCATTAATGCGGTGAATCAAGATGGTGCTGAAGAATTGTTCATGGGGCTAGTGGATTACATCCGCAGCAACCAAGAACAAGCGGCTGCGATTCACGTCAATCTTTATGATGACAAACTGACGTTTAATGCGTTTGACCGCTTTGCAGAAACGGCCAATTACGACGAGCTGAAAGAGTGGTTAGAGCTGAACAAAGGCAAAGTACGTGAAGTGGCTGACACCATCATTGATATCCTTCGAACTCGTTTGACCTACAGCAAGTTTACCAACGAGCAGGCGAATAAAGACGGTCAGTCATACGCGCACCTCTCGTTCTTCCGTAATAACGACAAAGTGGATTGCTCAGACATTGCAATCGAAGACATGGCTTCGGGTATTGCATGTGATGGTTTATTAACGGGTGACGCGTCTGAGAGTAAATCTGGCTCTTACTTTACTGGCTTTGGTTTGAAGGGAACGGACTATCAAGACCATCCACACCTGCTGATGGCCAAATACGTTGGTGCTTTACTCAAGCCTGCACTCAAGCCAAATACGCCATATAACGGCACTAATGCAGTTGCGCTTGCAGTGAGTGAAGATTTTAAAGGCTTGCTAGAGCGCTCATATGAGAGCTCCATTTGGACAACCATCATTGACCCAAAAGTGACATTAGACTTCTTCCATAGCAATGAAGATGTGGTGCTGATTCACTATTCCGATCAGTACACCAGCTCATCCAGCTACGATGCGATTACCGTAACGGCACAGCGTGGTCTGTTTGAAAAAGTCATTAAGCAGGGTGATGGTGGCCAAATCAACGAGTTCAATGCCTTTAATGGCGACTGGTTGTTGAAGATGATGACCTGTGCGCCAACCATCAACAAAGAGCGTAAAGGCGTGATTGGTACTTATAAGTTTGTGACTAGTTTAGTGCACAACTCAGACATCACCTGGGTTCCGCTTTCTGTGGCAGAAATGATCCGTGTCTCAGGTAACATTGGCCTGAAAATGTCAGACAGTGAATTCTCGCGTAACGTTCATGGTTACAAAAAAGGCGCGATATCAGATGATGTACTTCTCGTTGGATTTAAAGAAGACGAGATGTATTTACTTCCTGTCGAAGTCAAAACAGGCGCAGTGCCGGATTACAAAAAAGCCGTTAAACAAGCAAAAGAGCTGCTACGTTACCTGAACGAAGACCTTCTGGGTAATGATAACTTGGCTGGTAAACTTTATCGTGGTTTGTTCATGCGCCAAGTGCTAATGCAGGTAGACAAGTACCGCTTGTATAACGTGTTCGCTGCAGATTACTTTGATACCTTGTTAGCCAACAAAGAAGAGTGGTTGAAAGGCGATTATTCGCTAGTAAAAGTCGCTGATTACCCAGATGGTTTTGTTGTGAGCCACCTTGAGGGCGCAAGCTGTTTGCAACCTGAATACCAAATGTTAGACGGTGTGCTAAAAGTAGACCTTCCGATGGGATTACTTCCTCGTCTGGTAGAAACACCGCTGCAAGAAGTGCTCAACGAGTTAGATATCGTCAAGTTATGTCACGTACCGACTGAATTTGTACTTAGTGGTAAAACACAAGCAGAAGCGATCGAAGCAGACTGCCATACTGATACTATGAGAGCTAACGCTCACCCAGAAGCGGATGATTCTGATACTGAGCTAAACATCAATGTTGAGGAGCTTTGCTCTAGAACAGAAGATGGACAAGTAGCTCCGGAGAATGATGTTTCGGTGCAAGGTGCTTCGGAAAAGGTGGATACCTTCAAGGCACAGCCATCGGGAACTAACTTAAATGTGCTCTTTGGTCACAATGCTTTGACGCAAGCGCCATTGAATTGGGAACCAACCAATACGGCTAAGTTTATGAATACCAACACCGGTATTATAGGCACTATGGGTACTGGTAAGACCCAGTTCACCAAATCGGTGATTACACAGCTTTATCGTAATCAGGCGGATAACGTAAACAGCGCATCAATAGGTATGCTGATTTTCGACTACAAGTCTGACTACGTGGACGATAAATTCCAGCAAGCGACAGCAGGTAAAAAGTTTAATCTTCACAAGCTTCCATATAATCCGCTGAGCCTGTTCGGTGATACGCCAATGCTGCCAGTGCATACCGCTCGAGGTTTCTCTGAAACCATGGGCAAAGCCTTTAACCTTGGCCAAAAACAGCAACTGCGTTTACGCAAGCTGGTGGGTGAAGCTTATGAGTTAGCAGGTATCCGTAAAGCGGATCCAAGCTCTTGGACAAAAGCAGCGCCAACAATTGCCGATGTTTGGGCGTTGTTTATTGAAACTGAGCCAGACGAAGATTCGTTATACGCGGCACTTGAAAGCTTATATGAGCTAGAGATCTTCGAAGATGACAACACCAAGTGTATGAGCCTTTACGATCTTGTTGATGGCATAACAGTGGTTGAGTTAGCAGGTTACCCGTCAGAGATCCAAAACCTTGTAGTGGCACTGACACTGGATTTGTTCTATTCACAAATGCAGAAGAAAGGTAAGCCAGAAGTTCAAGGTGATTTCCGTCAAATCACCAAGATGATTTTAGTGGATGAGGCTGACAATTTTATGTCTCAAAACTTCCCAAGTCTTCGCAAAATCCTCAAAGAGGGTCGCGAATACGGTGTAGGCGTGATCCTCTCAACACAGGATATTACGCACTTTCAAACTGGTGAGAATGACTATTCAAGTTATGTACTGACATGGGTTATCCACCGTGTTGCGAAGATTCGCCCTCAAGAGTTAAAAGCGATGTTCGGCGTCAATGACAAAAATGATCAGGAGCGTTTGATGGAAACCATAAATAAACTCGATAAGCATTACAGCTTGTATATTGATGGTGCTAAAAAGATAGTCAAGATGCGAGATAGAGCGTTTTGGGAATTGTTACAATAAATTTGTGAAATTAATATCCTTTGAGATGTTTATCGAAATTTAGGTAAAACACACTGTTTCATATGTATAATTTGGGGCATACCTTTCGAAGGACTTATCTGGCACACGATTAAGCGTATAAGCTTTTGATATTGCTATGTATGCAAAGAG
>NZ_NDIO01000011.1:0-7101 GCF_002241085.1 Vibrio sp. V03_P4A6T147 | reverse complement strand
GAGTATGGTCTAACATTTCGTATCAGAAATAGTAATAAGCTGAGCTCTGTCGTCGAGCTGCTCAAAATGACTGAAATACAAAACAGGCAAATGTATGAGTGATGTTAATAAAATAGAGAGTAATGAGAAACGTTCGCTTGAGTGGAAGTCTTTCCTCTTAATCACAGTGGTTCTCTTTCCGATCTTAAGTATCGCCTTTGTCGGCGGTTATGGATTCATTGTTTGGATGCTGCAAGTGTTCCTCTTTGGTCCTCCTGGTGCGCACGGTTAATTCCACGGTTCACCCGTAATCCTTTTGATCGAAAATTTAAGAGAGCGAATCATGAAATCATTGTTAGTCAAAATTTGGCGCACTATGACTCGTCCAGCCGTGCACATCAGCCTTGGTGTGCTCACGATGGGCGGTTTTATCGCCGGTGTGATTTTCTGGGGCGGTTTTAATACTGCACTGGAAGCCACCAACACAGAAGCATTCTGTATCAGCTGCCACACAATGCGCGACAACGTTTATGTTGAGCTGCAAGAAACCGTGCACTGGAAAAACCATTCAGGCGTACGTGCCACTTGCCCAGACTGCCACGTACCACACGAATGGACCGCTAAAATTGCGCGTAAGATGCAAGCCTCTAAGGAGGTATTTGCGCAAGTTTTTGGTGATTTAGGTACCCCTGAAAAATTCGAAGAGCGCCGTATTGAATTGGCCAAGCATGAGTGGGAGCGCTTTTCAGCCAACAACTCATTGGAATGTAAAAATTGCCACAATTACGATTCGATGGATTTCGAACAGATGTCGGCAACCGCGCGTATTCAGATGAAACAAGCAGCGGAAAAAGATCAAAGTTGCCTAGATTGCCATAAAGGGATCGCCCACAACCTGCCTAAAAATATGGATAGCTCAGGCGGACTGATTGGCGAACTAGAGCAGTTGGCATCTAAAACCGATTACTCGGTCGGCAAGCAAGTGGTGAGCGTTCGCTTCTTACCTATTTATGAAGATGCGCAAGCCAAAGTCGAAGCCGGTCTTCTGAACCCAGCATCGGCAGTCACGGTATTGGATGAGAAAGGAGAGATGATTCAAATCGAAATTGATGGTTGGCGTAAAGCAAAAGGCTTTGGTCGTGTGATCCAAGAAGATTTTGGTATGAACATCGCTGTGGGCTCCTTGATGAAAGAAGCGGCACAAAATGATGCAATCGTCACGGTTGGTGAAAAGCGTGTCGATGATCTCACCGGTCTACCTTGGGAAAAAGTAAACGCGAAAGTGTGGATGAAAAAACAAGCCATGCTCGATAGCGTGGATCCAATTTGGGAAAAAGCGGGTGAGGCCTATAAAACGAACTGCTCTGTCTGTCATAGCCAACCAGATGAAGCGCATTTTGATGCGAATACTTGGCCGGGCATGTTTAACGGCATGATGGCATTCGTCAACTTCGACACAGACAGCGAAGCGTTAGTCTTGAAGTATCTACAAAAACACTCTTCAGATTTTGCTGAAGGTCACCATTAATCCACGTCAAACGGAGTTTTAAATATGGCGATTACACGAAGAAGTTTTCTTAAAGGTGTAGCAACCACCAGTGCGGCGTCGGTTATTGGGCCAAGTTTATTGGTCTCGACATCGGCTAACGCGGCAGAAACAACAGGCAGTTGGAAAGTATCAGGCTCTCATTGGGGTGCATTTCGCGCACGTGTGTATGGCGGAAAAGTACAATCGGTCAAGCCGCTAGAGTCAGACACGCACCCCACTGATATGCTCAATGGAATCAAAGGCATTATCTATAGCCCATCACGAGTGCGTTACCCAATGGTTCGCCTTGATTGGCTCAAAAAACATAAATACAGCGGCGAAACACGCGGCAACAACCGTTTTATCCGCGTCACTTGGGATGAAGCGTTGGATCTGTTTTATCGTGAACTTGAGCGCGTACAAAAAGAGTACGGCCCTTGGGCGCTGCATGCAGGACAAACGGGTTGGAACCAAACGGGGTCATTTCACAACTGTACAGCGATGATGCAACGCGCTGTAGGTATGCACGGTAACTTCATCACTAAAGTGGGTGATTACTCAACAGGTGCAGGCCAAACCATTCTTCCTTACGTGTTAGGTTCGACAGAAGTGTATGCCCAAGGAACCTCTTGGTCGGAAATTCTTGAGCATTCAAACAACATTGTTTTGTGGGCGACCGACCCGGTAAAAAACCTGCAAGTTGGCTGGAACTGTGAAACGCACCAATCCTTTCCTTATCTTGATCAGTTGAAAGAAAAAGTGGCAAAAGGAGAGATCAACGTTATTTCGGTTGATCCAGTCAAGAATAAAACCCAGCGCTTCTTAAACAGTGACCATTGGTACATTAACCCACAGACCGATGTGGCGTTTATGTTGGCGGTGGCGCATGTGTTGTATAACGAAGATCTGTATGACAAGGCGTTCATCAAAACCTATTGCTTAGGATTTGAACCTTTTATTCAGTACGTTCAAGGCGAAACGAAAGATAAGATTGTTAAGTCGCCAGAATGGGCCGCCGAGATTTGTGGCGTAACAGCCGATAAGATCCGCGAATTTGCACGTATGCTCGTTAATGGCCGAACTCAGTTACTGTTTGGTTGGTGTATTCAGCGTCAAGAGCATGGCGAACAGCCTTACTGGGCTGGTGCGGTTGTGGCGGCGATGGTTGGTCAAATTGGCCTGCCAGGCGGGGGGATCTCCTACGGACATCATTATTCTGGTATTGGGGTCCCATCAACCGGTTTTGCCTCGCCCGGCGGTTTTCCACGTAACCTAGATACGGGTTCAAAACCGAAATGGGACAACGAAGACTACAACGGCTACAGTAAAACGATTCCTGTTGCCCGTTGGGTCGATTGTTTGCTAGAGCCGGGTAAAGAGATCCGCTACAACGGTTCGAGCGTAAAACTACCTGATTACAAAATGATGGTTATTTCAGGCAACAACCCGTGGCATCATCACCAAGATCGTAACCGAATGAAGAAGGCGTTCCGCAAGCTTCAAACCGTCGTCACGATCGATTTTGCTTGGACGGCGACTTGCCGTTTCTCCGACATCGTTCTTCCTGCCTGTACTCAGTTTGAGCGCAATGATATCGATGTATACGGTTCTTATTCGGGCAAGGGTTTGATTGCCATGCACCGCTTGGTTGATCCTTTGTTCCAATCACGTACTGACTTTGAGATTTTCACTGAATTGACGCGTCGCTTTGGCCGCCATGAAGAGTTCACACGCGGCATGGATGAGATGGAGTGGGTCCGTTCGCTCTATGACGAGTGTAAAAAAGCCAACGCGGGTAAGTTTGATTTACCAGAATTTGAACAGTTTTGGCAGCAGAGCGTACTGGATTTTGGTGAAGGCCAACCTTGGGTTCGCCACGCCGATTTCCGTAAAGACCCTGAGATAAACGCATTGGGTACACCGTCTGGCTTTATCGAGATTACGTCACGTAAGATTGGGCGTTATGGCTATGAACATTGCCAAGATCACCCGATGTGGTTTGAAAAAACCGAGCGTTCGCACGGTGGCCCAGGTTCAGATAAGCATCCATATTGGTTACAATCTTGTCATCCAGATAAGCGTTTGCACTCACAAATGTGTGAGTCAGAAGAGTATCGCGCGACCTATGCTGTCAATGGCCGTGAGCCCGTGTATATCAACCCAATCGATGCGAAACAAAAAGGCATTAAAGCAGGGGATTTAGTTCGCGTATTTAATGATCGCGGCCAGCTATTAGCTGGTGCCGTCTTAAGCGATGGCTACCCGCGCGGCGTGATCCGTATCGAAGAGGGGGCGTGGTATGGCCCGTTGAATGAAAAAGAGGGAGCTATTTGCACCTATGGCGATCCAAATACACTCACACTCGATGTCGGCTCATCTGAGCTGGCGCAAGCCACTTCAGCCAATACTTGCATTGTCGATTTCGAGAAATTTACTGGTAAAGTACCACCAGTGACGTCATTCGGTGGACCAATCGAAGTGGCGTAATTCCGTCATTAGCTCAACGAAACGCCAGCAAACATGCTGGCGTTTTACTTGTCACATCCAAACTTGTACCTTGGGCGTTCTCATTGTTGAATAAAACAGCATACGGAGCCACGTCAAAGAGAAAACGTGATCAAAACAACTTACATGTAACGCGAATTCATTAGACACTGCCAGAACAACAATTTGTACTTTGTACTGAGGTGTTATGACAACGATCACTCTGCCATGTCATCGAGAAGTTGAGTTACTTCAACCGGATTTGATTGCCCAATTGCAAGGCGATGAGATCAGTTTTTCCTATTCAGGAATACATAACTCGCCCATTTCCGATCACTACTCGCTGTTTCGCACTTTATTTGACGTTGAATCGGACGCACGAGTGATTGGTGACGGTTTTCAAATGCTAGCGCAAACTGCAGGTTCGCTGCATCATCCGGTGGATGTGGGGCGTTGCCCTGACAATAGCTTGAGCTACCGGATTTACCCGCTGCAAGACAGCCAACGTTATTACAACACGCTGGTGATTGAACAATCCACCGGATACCAACTGTTTGGTTTTACCTCTTGCCACCGTTTTGCTGGCTATTTTGAAATGCTTGAGGAAAGGACGGGCACCTATTTAGTCGCTTCCATTGACGGCGAGCAGACCCATCCACAAGATTGGACAAATAACAGTTTAGAATCCGTCGTTATTTTGCAAGGTGATTCATTATCAGGTTTGTATCAACAGTATGCGCAATATATTAGTTGTCACCATACGCCGCGTGCTGGTGTGGCACAACCTGCGCCCGTTGGATGGTGTTCATGGTATGCCTATTATGCCGATGTTAATGAACAGCACATCCTAACCAACCTTGCGGCAATGCAAGGAGAACTTTCGGGGCTAGAATGGGTGTTGCTGGATGATGGCTATCAGGCGTTTATGGGCGATTGGTTGACGCCGTCCGATAAGTTTTCTCGTGGTGTTAAAGCGCTGATCCAAGAGATCAAACAAGCGGGGAAAAAACCCGCAATTTGGCTCGCTCCCTTCATTGCACAAGCTGAATCTCAATTGTTTAAGCAACATCCAGATTGGTTTGTACAAAATGCTCAAAGACAACCACTGAAAGCTGAAGAAGTAACCTACGGTGGCTGGCGTTGTACACCTTGGTATGTGCTGGATGGCTCTCATCCTGACGTGCAGGAATACTTAACCCATGTGATCAAAACCATGAAAGAAGAGTGGGGGGTTGAGCTGTTTAAGTTAGATGCGAACTATTGGGGAGCACTTAAAGGGCGGCGTTATCAGTCGGGAGTGACGGGTGTTGAAGCGTACCGTTTAGGTATGCAGGCGATAGCAGAAGGCGCGGGAGAGGCATGGTTACTTGGATGTAACGCGCCGATGTGGCCATCACTGGGTTTAGTAGATGCCATGCGTGTTTCGGACGATGTCGAGCGTTCGCCACAGCGCTTTGAACAAATCGCTAAAGAGACTTTTTATCGCAGTTGGCAGCACCGCAAGTTATGGCAAATTGATCCTGATTGCGCAACACTGACGTCGCTTGCGAATCAATCGACCGATCGCATCAGCTATGAATTTCATCGCAATGTATTGCTTGCGTGTGGTGGCTTATTGCTTTCAGGTGATCCACTCCCAGAATTGACCTCTTTTGCTAAGCAGAGCCTAAATAAGTTAATGATTAGGCGCAAACACAACCAAGATGCGGCTAAGCCAACTTCATTGGCTCTCAATCACCTATTTTTAAAGTTAACAGAACGCAATGATCTGCACTGCTTATTCAATTACCAAGGTGAGGCGTGTGACTATACCTTAACAGCGAGCCAGCCAGTGGATTGGTATGACTACTGGACAGGAGATAAGCTTTCGCCAGAGCCAGTCAAAGTATTTGAAGTCTCCTTGGCAAGTGGCTTAACCAGCCGAGCAGTGATTACCTCTTGTTAGTGGAGTGCCCTTGTTAACAGAGTGCTCAGGTTAACTGAATGATTCGGGGTAGCGGAATGCTGCGCTAAATTAGCCATAATTTCTTAACCACAAGCCATGACAAATTCTGAAAATCAGGTAAAGTATCGGCCTTTGTGAGCAATCTCGCCTATCACCTTCGATAGGCCATCAAATAGCATTAAAATAGGAAGAAAGATGATTTTCGTTGTCGGTCATAAAAACCCAGATAGTGATAGCATTTGTGGTGCATTAGTTGCTGCTGAATTACTTAAAGCACGTGGTCTAGAAGCAACGCCTGTTCGTCAGGGTGAAATTAACCGTGAAACTCAACACATTCTTGCAACAGCCGGTGTTGATCAACCTGAACTTCGCACTAGCGTCGCGGGCGAAAAAGTATGGCTTGTGGACTATACCGATCTTGCGCAAGCACCTGATGACATCAACCAAGCGGAAATTCTCGGTATTGTTGACCATCATCGCCTAGGTGACGTAATGACAGTGAATCCGCTAGAAGCGTGGATTTGGCCAGTCGGTTGTACCTGTACTATCTTGTTCAACCTATTCAAGATGGAAAATGCGCCAATCACACGTCCTTTAGCCATATTGATGATGTCTGCGATTTTGTCTGATACGGTCGGTTTTGCGTCTCCAACGTGCACACCAAAAGATAAAGAAGCTGTGCTGGCACTGGCTGAAATTGCTGAGGTTGAAGACCTTGATGCCTTTATTAAAGCGCTTTTGATTGCGAAAACAGACATTGAAGGTTTATCTGCCGCTCAACTTGTTGAGAAAGATTTGAAAGCTTACCCATTCAACGGCCGTGATGTGGTGGTTGGTCAAGTGGAATTGGCAACGCTTGAACAAGTCGATGGCATGATTGACGCCATTCAAGCAGACCTAGTTCGTCGCTGCGAAGAGGAAGGCCTTGCGTTTGCCGCCGTGATGTTGACCGACATTACCACCGCGCAGACCCGTCTTCTTTATACTGGTGAATGGGCTGAAAAACTGACCAAACACGAACAAGATGGCATGTTGATGATGGAAAATACCTTAAGCCGTAAGAAACAAGGTTGGCCTTGGCTGCAAGCTGAATTGGCTTAATCCTTTTTATCATCTTATTGTTTAAGATTCTAAATTTAACGCCTGCAGTGCTACACTGTAGGCG
>NZ_NDIO01000130.1:0-7215 GCF_002241085.1 Vibrio sp. V03_P4A6T147 | reverse complement strand
GTTCTGGTGTTTGACTTCCACTCTTTTGATCCTTACACTAAAACACATTCGATATTCCATATGTATTGTTTATGTGCCGCAGTTTATCTTTTTATAAATCCTTGTCTGAAGAAACGAGGCTTAAATCCTTGCTGTTGATGAAGCACAAAGGGCAGTTGTGTGTGTGTGATTTAATGAATGCGTTGCAATTAAGTCAGCCAAAAGTGTCCCGTCATTTAGCTGAACTGAGAAAAAATGAGCTAGTGATTGATGAACGGCGCGGCAAGTGGGTGTACTACCAAATCAATCCTGAGCTGGAAAACTGGATGGTGCAGATATTGGACATCACGCTGAGCCACAATACCGCATTGATTGCGCAAGAGCTAACGCGCATTGCTGGCCCATCTTGTCAAAATGAATGAAATTTTAGCGTTGCTATTTCGCCATGGCTGTAAGTAGAAAGTTGTGTGCGGCTCCCTTTTTAGACTGACCGAGAGATGTGATATATGAGTGAATTACCTGTCTGCGCAGAAGCCTCTGCAGCCGAAAAAATGAGTTTTCTCGATCGTTATCTAACCTTGTGGATTTTCCTTGCGATGGGGCTCGGGGTAGCGATCGGTGTCTTCTTTCCGCAAGTGGCGCAGTGGAATGAGAGCATGTCGGTCGGTTCGACCAATATTCCGCTGGCGATCGGTTTGATTTTGATGATGTATCCACCGCTGGCAAAAGTGAATTACAGCCTGCTAGGTGAAGTGACTCGTGATAAACGCGCCATCACACTCTCTTTAGTGATGAACTGGATTGTTGGGCCTATCTTAATGTTTGCATTGGCGATCATTTTCTTACGTGATTACCCCGGTTATATGGTCGGACTGATCTTAATTGGCCTGGCGCGTTGCATCGCAATGGTGCTGGTATGGAATGATATTAGTGGCGGTAATAAAGAGTACGGCGCAGCGCTGGTGGCGCTCAACAGTGCATTTCAAATTGTCACTTACAGTTTTATGGCGTGGCTATTTATTACTGTTTTGCCGCCATATTTTGGGCTAGAGAGTTTTGTGGTTGATATTACCATTCTCGATATCGCCGAAAGTGTACTGATTTATTTAGGCATCCCATTTTTAGCTGGCTTTTTGAGCCGCAAATGGTTGGTGGCCGCGAAAGGTGAGCAATGGTACAACGAGGAGTTTATTCCGCGTATTTCACCGATTACGCTGGTGGCACTACTAGCGACGATAGTTTTGATGTTCAGCCTGAAAGGCGAGATGATCATTGAGCTGCCGATGGACGTGATACGCGTTGCGATACCTTTGGTGATTTATTTCTTAGTGATGTTTTTTGTCAGCTTTTTCATTGGTAAAAAACTGGGCATTCCTTACGATCAAAATGCCTCAATTGCTTTTACCTCATCAGGCAACAACTTTGAACTGGCGATTGCGGTCTCCATTGCCGTGTTCGGTCTAAATTCCGATCAAGCATTTGCGGGTGTGATTGGGCCCTTGGTTGAAGTGCCTGTTTTAATTGCTTTGGTTAACGTCGCGCTGCGAATGAAAAAGAAATATTATGCCATTCATCCTAGTGATAAACCGCATAATTCTTAAGGCAGAATGGGGACGTAACGGATTTAAACACCGGATTGGTCTTCCGAAAAAATCAAAGGCTGCGAATTTGCAGCCTTTTTACCAATGAGCAATATCACTACGAACGGGTTTTCTGACTCGCTAAAAGATCGGCAATCGCTTGATCTTTTTGGTGGCGTACGTCTAAGCCAGTGACAAAATAGATCGTGTACTCACAAACATTGCGCGCGTGATCGCCAATCCGTTCGACCGCGCGACCAATCCACGTGATCTCCAAAATGGTTTGATAGTGAGTGCCTTGCACCAGCATATCTTTATCATTTTGACGCAAAATATCGCCGTAGCTGTTGTCGATTTGTTTATCTAACATTGCTGCTTCTAGCGCATCGTGTGCATTGAGATCGTGAAAAGCGTTCATCGATTTTTGCAGCATATTGATCACGTTCGCGTTAATTGTTTCAAACGCATCTTCTTGTAATTCAATACCATCAAAATAGTCTTTGTCACCCGGATGGTGCTCCTTTAAACGTAACACCGCATGAGCGATACGTTTAGATTGATCGCCAATTCGCTCAAGATCCATGATCGCTTTCATGATCGAAAACACCGCGCGTAAATCGCGGGCTGCGGGTTGGCGTTTGACTAAAATATCAATGCAGCGTTGATCAATGGCCAGTTCTAACAAATTGATATTATGATCGTGTTCAATTACTTGCTTGGCCAGTTCGGTATTGCCTGTCATAAACGCATCGAGTGCGTCCCGCACCTGTACGATGACTAAATCACCCATATTCACCACGCTATCCACAATAGAGCGCATTTCGCTATTGTAGCTATGAGAGGTGTGCCCATCGACACCATGAGTTGTCATAAAGTTCTCCTAAAACAGTCGTTAACCGAAACGGCCAGTAATGTAATCTTCAGTGCGGCTATCACGTGGGTTGGTGAACAACTCACGTGTTTCGCTCAGTTCAACCAAGTTACCTAAGTGGAAGAAGGCGGTTTTATCTGAAACGCGCGCCGCTTGCTGCATGTTGTGTGTCACCATCGCAATGGTGTAGCTGCCTTTGAGCTCATCAATCAGATCTTCAATGATCGAGGTCGCGATAGGGTCAAGCGCCGAACAAGGCTCATCCATCAAAATCACTTCAGGGTTAACCGCAATCGCACGAGCAATACACAAACGCTGTTGCTGCCCACCAGATAGTCCGGTGCCCGGTGCTGATAAGCGATCTTTGACTTCTTTCCACAAGCCCGCACGGCGTAAGCTGGTTTCGACGACTTCGTCTAAGTCGGATTTATTATCCACTAGGCCATGTAATTTAGGGCCATAGGCGATATTTTCATAAATCGATTTTGGAAAAGGATTAGGCTTTTGGAACACCATGCCAACTTGAGCGCGCAGCTGCACCACATCTAAGCTAGGGTGATAAATATCTTGCCCGTCCAAGGTAACTGAACCCTCAACACGAGCCGTGTCGATGGTGTCGTTCATACGATTTAAACAGCGTAAAAAGGTCGATTTACCGCAACCTGAAGGGCCGATAAAGGCGACCACTTCATGCTCAATGATATCCATATTGATGCCGTGTAGCGCCTTGGTTTCACCATAGAAAACTTTCACATCACGCGCTGCCATTTTAATTTGTGTGGCTTGGGCTGCTTCTTTCGCTGTGCTCTTTACCTGTGGTATCACAAGAGAGTGTTTGTTCATAATAGCTTCACTTATCATCTTTATTACCACCGAGTTTCAAAGCGTCGACGCAACCAAATCGCCAGCGCGTTTAAGCTAATCATTAATGCTAACAATACGGTGATTGCAGCAGACGTTCTTGCTTCAAAAAAGTTACGCAGTTCGTTACCTTGCCAGAGGAAAATCTGCACTGGTAGCGCGGTTGATTGATCGAGCGGTGTCGCAGGTACGCTGGCGACAAATGAGCTCATGCCAATCAAGAGCAGTGGCGCAGTTTCACCTAATGCTTGGGCGATACCCAAAATGGCCCCAGTCAAAATGCCCGGTAGTGCCAAAGGCAATACGTGATGAAATACCGCTTGCGTTTTCGATGCACCGATACCCAGTGCTGCTTGCCGAATCGAGGGAGGGATCGCTTTTAACGTCGAACGCGTGGCGATGATGACCGTCGGCAACGTCATAAGCGTTAGCACCAAGCCGCCGACAAATGGTGCCGAAAGCGGTAACTTAAACCACAAAATAAACACTGAAGCCCCCAGTAAACCAAACACGATAGAGGGCACTGCCGCTAGGTTATTGATGTTCACTTCAATCAAATCGGTGAGCTTATTTTTTGGTGCAAACTCTTCCAGATAAATCGCGGATGCGACGCCAATAGGAACAGCTAAGACCATCACAATTAACATCATAAAGACCGAGCCCATAAACGCCCCCGCTAAGCCAGCCGAAGCTAATGAGCTGCGAGAATCGACGTTCATAAACAATGCAGTACTGAATTTGTTCTGTATGACGCCACGTTCAGCAAGCTCATCCGCCCATGCGCGGGTACGAGCACTCAACTGCTGACGAGAGTCGGGTAGGTCACGGTCGATGTTGCCTTTCAACCACACATCGACGTTGGCTTCCGCCAGTAAATCAAGACGTAAGGTTTGGCCGACCAGTGAAGGGTCATTGACTATCATATCGCGTAGAGCAAAACGCTCGCCGCTGGTGATCAATTTGATCGCATCACGCTGGTAGCGAGTCGCTTCAGGGATCTCGTTGGCCAAACTGTTGACGATAATACGGTTAAAATTAACCATGCCAACACTGCTTTGCCATGTCAGCATGCGCTGTCTGAATTGTGCTGGGCTTTCATCGCTTTGCTGGATGGGCTTAGGATCAATTTTCACCACATCTGGGTCAAAATAGACATCTAATGTCACGGTGGCTTGCCAAAATGCCGGAATGCCTTTGGAAAGAATCGACGTAAATAATATCGCCACAAAACTTAACGCTAAGGCAACCGCGCCAATACCGAAAGCTCTAAAGCGACGTTCACTGTTGTGACGTTTTTTCAGCGAGCGAGCAATGCGCAGTTTTGTTTCATTACGTTGCGCATAAGCATCGTCATCTTGAAGGTTAGTCATTTGAATGCTGTTGTCCATGGCGTTACTCATACTGTTCACGGTACTTACGTACGATAACGAGCGCGATCACATTAAGGCATAACGTGATCACAAACAGGGTCAAACCAAGTGCAAAGGCCACTAATGATTGTGGGCTAGCAAAATCGGTATCACCGGTCAGTTGGTTGACGATGGTGACCGTCATGGTAGAGACTGCTTCGAATGGGTTGGCGGTCAATACTGGGCTGTTTCCGGCAGCGAGAACCACAATCATGGTTTCACCAATCGCACGGCTGGCGGCGAGCAAAATAGCGCCAGTGACACCGGGTAGCGCGGCGGGTAGAACCACTTTGCGAATGGTCTCTGATTTGGTTGCGCCAAGGCCAAGCGAGCCATCTCTTAGTGTTTTGGGCACTTGAGTAAGAATGTCGTCGGATAGAGAGGAAATAAAGGGAATCACCATTAAGCCCATCACAATCCCCGCTGTTAGAGCGGAGGTGGCACGAATATCGATATGGAGCCACTGTCCCAATTCGCTCAGAAAGGGACCTACGGTGATTAAAGCAAAAAAGCCGTAGACGATGGTGGGAATGCCTGCGAGCACTTCAATAATCGGTTTGGCTATCGAGCGAACGCGACTTGGCGCATATTCAGCCAGATAAATGGCGCACATCAGGCCAATAGGAATAGCGACGATTAAGGCAATCAACGCGATTAAAAAGGTTCCTGCTAGTAATGGCAACATACCAAAGCCGGTTTGGTTCTCTGTTCCTACGGTTGAGAAACGTGGGTTCCAAGTCGTACCGAAGAAAAATTCGCTCGGGCTAACAAAACTAAAGAAACGTAACGCTTCTCCAACCATAGAAAGAACAATGCCTACCGTGGTTAAAATCGCCACACCAGAACACAGAATCAGCAGCATATGCAGTGCACGTTCGACTGTGTTGCGTGCGCGAAGATCAGGGCGAATTTGTCGAGTGCTGAAGACTAATCCGGCCGCGGCAACCGTTGCCATCAAACCAGTGAGTAATAAATAGCTGCGTTGTTCTAACTGCTTTAAGTAGTCTGCGGTGGTAATTTCTTGAGGAGAAAAGCTATCGAGTACAGCGAAACCGCTGGCGATATTATGCAGTTTATTCATCAGTACGTGAGCACCCTCCACGGCCGTTGGCTGCAGATCCGTAGGAAGGCTATCAACTACCATTTGCTGAATCAGTATGGGAGAACATAGGCTCCATACGATCCAAATTAACAAAGCAGGAACCACACACCAAAGTAGGGTTAGCATGCCGTGATAAACAGGGCGAGAGTGTAAACGCTGAGTTCCAGCATTGGTTGATGCTACTTTTTTACTGCGCGTCAGCCCTAAGTGGTAAGCCAGTGTCATTACCGCCAGTAGTACCACCATCAGCATCAGATTATTCATTGTTATTCTTACCTTATTAAAGCGTTAGCTTGAGCCGAAAAACGCTGGCCCAAGCTAATCAGAGAGCCTTAAAGGAGTTTGCGATTTTTAATGTTTTGCGACACCTGAGCGCGCTCTTTATCATCCATTGGGATAAGACCTGCCGCTTCCAGTGGGCTACCCGTTGCGCCCATTTGTTCGCTCACAAAAAACTGTGCGTATTCGAGGATTCCCGGTACTACACCGACATGAGCATTCTTGATGTAGAAGAACAGTGGGCGAGAAACTGGGTATTGCCCGCTGCCAATGGTATCTAAGCTTGGGGTTACGCCGTTAACGGTCGCCACTTTCAAGCGGTCACGGTTTTGGTCGTAGAAGCTTAGGCCAAATACACCAAGCGCATTTTTCTGAGCATCAAGACGAGCGAGGGTTTCGGTATAATCGCCAGCGACTTCAACTACGCGACCATCGGTGCGAATTGCATTACAGAAGTTGCCTTTGGCTTTTTTGTCCATCGCTTTGACTTCGGTAAAAGTCTCACAACCTGGGTGAACGACTTTCTCTTCGTACACTTCACGCGTGCCGTGATTAGAACCTGGTATCACAAGCAGAATTTCTTGGTCAGGAAGAGAGGCGTCAATTTGTTTCCAGTTGGTGTAAGGGTTTGACACCATTTTGCCATTCTGCGGAATTTGTGCTGCACCCGCTTTAAACACATGCTCTGGCTTAAGGGCAAAAGTCCCACTGTCGGTACGAGATGCGAACACGATGCCGTCATAGCCGACTTTGACTTCAATGATTTCTGTCACGCCATTGGCGTGGCAGCTTTCCACTTCAGAAGATTTAATGGCGCGTGAGGCGTTAGCAATATCGATGGTATTGACACCGACACCTTGACAGAACTGACGTAAACCGCCACTTGAACCACCGGAACCGACCACTGGCGTGTTAAATTGTGGGAAGGTTTGGCCGAACTCTTCTGCAACGATAGAAGAAAATGGCAAAACGGTTGAAGAGCCAGCGATTTGGATCGTATCACGTGCCATTGCTGGGGCAGAGATCGCGGTTGCGATGGTTGAAGCAAGCAAAAGCGCATTGCGTCCGAACTTCATAATATTTCCCTCATTAAATTTCATAACCGTAGACTGTTTTGAAAAGTCTTCCGTAAGC
>NZ_NDIO01000054.1:0-7227 GCF_002241085.1 Vibrio sp. V03_P4A6T147 | reverse complement strand
ACTCAGGACTCAGGACTCAGGACTCAAATTACTCTTATAAAAGTAGGTAAATCAATAGCCAGTCACCAATTTATTAAGCAATTAATCTTAAAGTTGAACCAGAATAGAGAATTAATGATTGATACTGCTCAAAACGCAAGCAATCACTTTAGCTTAAACGTGATGATGCGGACTTTCTATCCTGTATTCGCCTTGAATATGGTAAGCTGCGCCCCTATTTTTAAGTCTATTCACCGTAGGCTCACGAGAATTCCCACGCCTACTTCATTGTGTAAAGAGAATTGTGATGAACTTCGATTTAAATATGATCCCTACCACCTTTGATATGCTGCATGCTGGGCTCAGTGCATCAAGCCTTTTGCTACTTCTCATTGTGGTATCACGCAAATCAAAAGTCGTTGAGAAAGTTGTTGAAAAACCTGTCGAGAAAATTGTCGAAGTCGAAAAGCCGGTTGAAACGATTGTTGAAGTCGAAAAAATCGTAGAAGTAGAAAAAGTGATTGAGCGCGTAGTTGAAGTCGAATCTAAATTAGCGACAGCGCCAACCGATTCCGCCCTACAACTTTTGTCGTTAATGCAGCAAGAAGCTCGTCTGATTGACTTCTTAAATGAAGATGTCACCGCCTTTTCGGATGAAGAAGTCGGAGCCGCGGCGCGCGTGATCCACGCAGGTGGTAAAAAAGTTCTACAAGATTACATTCAGCTCACGCCCATTCGCGGCGAAGATGAAGAAAGCCGAATTACCATTGAAGCCGGTTTCAACCCGCAAGAAGTTCGCTTAACGGGTAATGTGACGGGTTCAGCACCCTTTAATGGCACCTTAGTCCATAAAGGCTGGAAAGCAACAGCTATCACTTTGCCTAAATTGGCTGAACAGTATGATGCTTCAATCATCGCCCCTGCCGAGGTTGAATTGTAATGGAACAGACAGCGCCAAAATTTAGTATTGGTATTGACTTAGGCACAACACATTGCGTGCTCTCTTATGTTGATACACAGGATGAAAACGCTCGCGTTTCAGTAATGAGCATCCCTCAACTTACCGCGCCCGGTACGGTTGAAAGCCGTCATCAATTAGGCTCGTTTTTATACCAGCCTCATGAACATGAGATGAGCCCTGCCGCACGCGTTTTGCCTTGGTCGGCCGAGCCAAAAGCCTTAGTCGGAGCCATTGCGCGCAACCTTGGCAGTAAGACACCGATTCGTTTAGTCGCCAGTGCCAAATCATGGCTATGTCATGGTGGCGTCAATCGACGTGATGCATTTTTACCCGTGGGTAGCAGCGATGAAGTGGAAAAGATCTCTCCATTAAAAGCCACTGAGTATTATCTAGAGCATTTAAAAAGCGCTTGGGATCACGCTCACCCTGACTTCCCCTTAGCTACACAAGATGTCACGTTAACAGTACCCGCTTCATTTGATCCAGCCGCCCGAGATTTAACCGCTGAAGCAGCACGCAACGTTGGTTTTGAGCAATTAACGCTGCTTGAAGAGCCACAAGCGGCTTTATACAGTTGGATAGATAATAGCCACGATGCGTGGCGCGATGAAGTCAAGGTGGGTGACATTGTTCTCGTGGTTGATATTGGTGGGGGAACCACTGATTTATCCTTAGTGGAAGTGACTGAAGACGCTGGTAACTTAACGCTCAATCGGATTGCGGTTGGTGAGCACATCTTACTCGGCGGCGACAACATGGACCTTGCCCTTGCTTACCGTTTAAAAATGAAATTGGCGCAAGAAGGTAAAGAATTAGCACCTTGGCAAGTACAAGCGATGACGCACGCTTGCCGAGATGCCAAAGAGGCGCTTCTTAATGACAGTGCCCTACATTCCGTACCGATTGTGGTACCAAGTCGCGGTTCAAAACTGCTCGGTACAACGCTTAAAACCGAATTGACTCAACAAGAAGTGCAACAAACCTTGATCGATGGTTTTTTCCCACAAGTGAATATCACTGATCATCCCGTACAAAAAGCACGTGGCGCATTAACGCAAATAGGCCTTCCCTACGCGCAAGACGCTGGAATTACCCGCCATATCGCCGCGTTCTTGGCAAAACAAGCCCATGCAATGGGTGGCGACATATCCGCTCTAGAAACATCCGCTCTGAATGATAACCCATTTGCTGGCATGCCCGGTATGGGCGAAGCTCCGGAGATGGATTTTATCAAACCGACCGCCATCTTACTAAACGGTGGCGTGTTAAAATCCGATTTATTAGCAAACCGTCTTCTCAGCACTATTAATGCTTGGTTGAGCACTGTGGGAGCACCACAGATGAAGCGCTTAACAGGCTTAGACCTTGATTTAGCCGTCGCCTGCGGCGCAGCGTATTACGGCGCAGTTCGTCGTGGACAAGGTGTGCGTATTCGCGGTGGTATAGCCTCGAGTTATTACGTCGGTATTGAAAGTGCTATGCCTGCCATTCCGGGGATCGCACCACCGATGGAAGCCTTGTGCGTCGCTCCATTTGGCATGGAAGAAGGAAGCAGTGTCCGCGTACCAAGCCAAGAGTTTGGATTGGTCATTGGTGAGCCTGTACATTTTCAATTCTTTGGTTCAACAATACGCCGCGATGACGAAGCTGGCATGCACTTAGATTATTGGGCTCCAGAAGAACTTGTAGAGCTGCCCGAGATCCACGTCACCTTGCCTGTTTCTGAAGGACGTAGACAAGGCGAAGTCGTTCCGGTTCACTTAGCCTCAACGATCACAGAACTCGGGACACTTCACTTAGAAGCCATTGCGACCGACAACGGCCAAACATGGCACGTTGAGTTCGATGTGCGTGAAGATCCTCAAGTCACTCAATAATCCCCACACGGCATCTTCGGATGCCGTTTTTGAAATTCAGGAGCCTCCATGTCTTCTCCTCGCTTTCTCGTCGGTATCGATTTAGGCACCACCAATACTGTGGTGGCATTTTGTGAAATCACCGAATCGTTAGAAGACTCACCCGTGCATCTTTTTGAGGTCGACCAATTAATTGGCCCAGGTGAAGTGGTTCGAAAACCACTCCTTCCGTCATTTCGTTATCACCCAGCCGACGGGCAGATCGCACCTGATGCCCTATCGCTCCCTTGGCAAATTGAACCGGTTATGGGCGATAGCAAAGAGGTAATTATTGGCCAATGGGCAAGAGATTTAGGTGCAAAAGTAGAAGGGCGACAAGTATCCAGCGCGAAAAGTTGGCTCTCCCACCAAGGGGTTGATCGCAAGCAAGCCATCTTACCGTGGACAGGCGCTCACGATGTGGAGAAAGTTTCCCCTGTGATTGCCAGCGCCAGTTATCTCAATCACATCCGGCAAGCATGGAACTACCGTCATCCAAGTCATCGACTTGAAGATCAAAATGTCATTATCACCGTACCGGCATCATTTGATGAAACGGCTCGTAAGCTCACCATCGAAGCTGCAACGCTGGCTGGCTTAAGCTCAATTGTACTACTTGAAGAGCCACAAGCCGTTTGCTATGACTGGTACGCACGTCACCGCCATTGTGCCTCACAGCAACTGCAATCACTCCCTTTGATCTTGGTTTGTGATGTGGGCGGTGGTACGACAGACCTCAGTTTAATTGAAGCGAAACACAGCGTAGACAACCCACTTTCTCTTGACCGAATTGGCGTGGGCGAGCACTTAATGCTCGGAGGTGACAACCTTGATTTAGCATTAGCTCATCTAGCTGAGCAACGCTTTGACGGTTCGAAAAAATTAACCGCCGCCAGTTTGAGCAAACTAATTCAGCAAACTCGCCAAGTCAAAGAGCAACTCTTATCAAACCAAGCCCCAGAGCAGCTAAAAATTACGCTCCTTGGCAGTGGTTCAAAGCTATTAGGCGCAGCAAAAAGCATTTCCCTGACGAAACAAGAGCTGCATGACATTGCACTGAAAGGCTTTTTCCCACTTTGCTCGGTACAAGAACGTCCAAATAAACGCCGCAGTGCAGTGGTGGAATTTGGTTTGCCCTACGCAGCCGACCCTGCCGTGAGTAAACATATTGCTGAATTTTTAGCTGAACACCAAGCCGTTTCTCGCCTTGCGCTCAAGCAAGAGTCAAACGCAACGGCCATTCCAGTTGGATTACTACTTAATGGCGGCGTATTTAATAGTGAGCTTATCACAAAGCGCATCACTCAATTATTGACCGATTGGCGCGGTTCACCGATCACCCTGCTTGATAATCCTCACCCTGATTGGGCAGTCGCACTCGGTGCTGTCGCGTATGGTAAAGCTCGCCAAGGTGCACAGCTTAAAATCGGCGGTGGATCGGCACGCTCTTATTTTTTACACCTGCCTGAAAAAAACAGTGCGGGACATGCTCTGTGTGTCTTGGCTAAAGGCACCGAAGAAGGACAAGAGATACGCTTAACCAGCCGTCGATTTTCACTGACGTTAGGTGAACCAGTACGCTTCAACATCCTGACCTCGACTCACGATATGTTTGCTGATCGCCGCGTTCAAAATGGTCTATTATTGGCTGTTGAACATGAGCTTTTTACGCCACTGCCTCCTTATATAACGGCGTTAAAAGGAAATGATGCTGCTCTATTGCATGCTAACCAAAAGCAACGAGTGGAAGTTCAACTGGCTTGTCAATTAACTGAAGTCGGCACGCTTAAGATTGAATGTGTCAGTGTTGAGGACGAAAAAAACCGATGGCAACTTGAGTTTGAAGTTCGCAATCACAATGAGTCAGACAGTGAAATCCAACGTCATCCTCGCTTGTCAGAGGCGATTTCGCTCATCACACACCTTTATAGTGGCAATAAAAAAGCCTCTGATAACCAAGCCATAAAAACGCTTGGCAAAGATTTAGATAAGCTTTTAGGGCCACGTGATGAATGGGATTTCGCCACGCTACGACCGCTCTTTGATGCATTTTCTCAAGGCCGTAAACGTCGACGTCGCTCAGAGCAACACGAGAAAAACTGGTTGCGTCTGGCTGGATTTGCCCTGCGACCAGGATTTGGCGATCCAACTGATCCTTGGCGTATGGAACAGATGTGGAATCTGTATCAACAAGGTATTCAATTCCAAAATCATCAAGGCTGGAGCGATTGGTGGGTATTTTGGCGGCGTGTGGCTGGCGGACTGAGTCAAGAGCAACAAGAAACGATTCTAGCGGATATCGCTAAGTATCTTCACCCTAGCGCAATCAAAAATCCAAAATCAGCTCAAGAAGCGCACGACAAAGGGTACGAAGCCATGGTACGGCTTGCCGCTTCGCTGGAACATCTAGAAGTGGAAGATAAAGTATTACTTGCAACGTGGTTTTTGAACAAAGCGATTAATCAAACTCAATGTGAACAAGCACACTGGTGGGCCGTTGGGCGGTTAACCTCTCGGACGCTACTGTATGGTAGTCAACATTCAGTCATCCCAAGAGCGCAAGTGGAACAATGGTTACCGAAGTTGCTTGATCAAAACTGGCAAAAAGAACCGATGATTGCCTTTGCCGCGGTAATGATGTGCCGCAAGACAGGAGATCGTCTTTTTGATATTAGCGATGATGTTCGTCAGCTCGTTTTAGCCAAGATAAAGCAAAGTAAGGTTCCAGAAACTTGGTTTACTTTGGTGAATGAAGTGCATGACCTGTCTGACACAGAATCCAAACGTGTCTTTGGTGATACTCTGCCAAGTGGGTTGATACTGCTTAAAAAATGAATCGACCTAATTTGACCACTCTCGTTGCTATGATCACGAGAGCGGTCAAAAATAACGCTGAATGTAGATTACAATTTCCTAAAAATCGCTTCGCAATCCGTTTGCTGCATGTATTTTGGCGCAGGATAATTCCAAAACGCTTCACGAAAAGCTTGTTTGGCCAATTCTGGAATATGCTCTGGCATGACCCCCTGTAACTGTTTAGGGATATGCAGTGTGTGATTGAGCTCTTTCACATACCCAATGAAGGCGTCCGCTTTCATTGAATCGGTCAAATGTGGATCGGTTATTTTGAGTACGTCGGCCAGTTTAGCCAGCTTATCTTTCGCCGCCTCTTTGGAGTATTCCAATACATGTGGCAACACAACCGCATTCGCTAAGCCATGCGGGAAATGGTATTTCGCCCCAACCGCATGGGCGATGGCATGTGTATACCCTAAACTGGCTTTGGTAAAAGCAAGTCCAGCGTAATAAGAGGCCAGAGCCATGTTTTGTCTCGCCGTCAAATTTTGGCCAAAGAACGCCGCTTTTTCCAAGTTATCGTGGATCAGTTTAACCGCAGCGATGGCATAGCGATCAGTCTCTGGCGTGGCATTACGTGATATAAAGGCTTCCACTGCATGCGTGAGTGCATCCAACCCCGTTTGCGCAGTAATATGAGTAGGCAAGGCCATCATCAGCATCGGATCTAACGCTGCAATAAGTGGCACAAGTTTCGGGTCAGTAATCGGTGTTTTTTGCTGAGTTTGAGGGTCAGAAACCACCGCAATGACGGTCACTTCAGAGCCCGTACCTGCCGTGGTTGGGATCACAAACAGCGGCGCAGGTGTTTTCCATACTTTTAACAGCCCCACTAAACGTTTGATCGACTTGCGGTTAGTAGCACAAGCGGCGATCACTTTTGCACAATCGATTGAAGAGCCGCCACCAATAGCGACAACGCCTTGGCACTTCTCCAATCGATACTGATGGAGGCCGGCTTCAACTTGATCATAGGTAGGATCAGGCAATACATGGTTAAACACCACACAACTGACACCAACGCGCTCAAACTCAAAGGTCAGTTTTTTTACATAACCAAGCTTTTCAATGCCTTGGTCTGTTACGACAAGCACGCGTTCAATACCCATCAAAGAAACCGAATAACAGAGTTGCTTGAGCGATTCTTTACCAATAAACAAGGTTGGCTTGGAGATGGGCAGAATCGCTGCGGCCAATTTGAGCACTTTCATGTATAGCTTATGCTGCCACTGCTGGTACTTGATCTCCATGATTGGTCTCGAGTTGTGAAGTTCTATTAACTAGACTAGGCAATACAACGAGTTATCTCTACCTAGAAAGTCAAATTTTGCAAGATAAGGCAAATAATCGCTGATCATTATTAGATTTAACGCCAACTTAAGCTCGCATTTTAATGCAAACCTTGTAAAATCCACCTCGCTCACTTTTTATACTTATAATTGAAATCATTAGCTGAGTACTCTGCACATAATTTTATGTGTCATAAAATAATCGACACGTCGTTTGGCTTTCGTCTTTGAGGTGCATTCCCTGTAC
>NZ_NDIO01000075.1:0-7240 GCF_002241085.1 Vibrio sp. V03_P4A6T147 | reverse complement strand
TTTAGAGAGGCTAGCTATTGATGAGTAGTGGGCCATTTTTATCCAGTGAACAAGCACTCGATGACTACTTTACAGCGTTACTAGATGAAGAAGCGATTGAACTTGAGCTGAAAGCGGAAGAGCAAAAAGAATTGTCCCTTGCTGAACCTGAGTTAGCGCTTTCGACATCGGTGCAATCTGTACCGGAAAAAAGTTATTACCATTCTGAAGTGGTTGAGTTTGAGCTGCCGAATTTAGATGATGTGCAGCGCTTATTAAGCCAGCTAGAATCAAGTAATCCAGTGGCAGAGTTAGAGCTGGAAGAGATCATGGAGCAAAACACCGTTCAGATCGCTTTAAAAACTCAACCAGTGACTGAAATTGTTGAAGAGATCCAAGAATGGGATATTCCCGCCGATACCTTGGAAACTGAACCTGAAGTTGAAATTCTGACTGCGGCAGACACTGTTGAAGTTGAAGAATTTGCTGTTGACGTGGAAGTGGTTGAGCAACCGACGGCTGAAGTCGAACTTGAAACGCAAGCGGGCTACTCTGGAATTGGTACATGGCAAAGCACTGCGAGAACACGAGATTTTCAAGTGCTCTATTTTGAAGTGAATGGCGTGACGTTTGCGGTGCCTCTTGATGAACTTGGGGGGATCCACCGTATGGCAACGCTCAATCATTTAATCGGTCGACCTGCTTGGTACCTTGGACTGCAAACTAATAAAGATAATCAGCTAGATGTTGTCGATACGGCAAAATGGGTAATGGCAGAAAAGCTCCATGATGATAGCTACAAAGAAGGTTATCAATACATCGTCATGCTTGGTGACAGTATGTGGGGGTTAGCAAGTACTCAGCTTATGGGTACAGAATTGCTAAGCTCAGAGAAGGTCCGCTGGCGAGAACAGGCAGGCAAAAGGCCGTGGCTTGCTGGAATGGTAAAAGAAAAAATGTGTGCTTTGATCCATGTTGAAGCATTGATAGCTATGCTTAATGCAGGGCTTGATGTAAAAGCACTAGAGAAATAATAATACATTGATGTCGGAATCGACTTAGAGAGGAAAAGGTATGTCTCAGACTAACGAAGTAGAAGTAAGAAAAGACAAGTCTAACGACGAAGTGCTCCAGTGGGTGACGTTCCAACTAGAAGAAGAAACATACGGAATTAATGTAATGCAGGTACGTGAAGTACTCCGCTATACAGAAATTGCACCGGTACCAGGTGCTCCTGATTATGTTCTTGGCATCATTAACCTACGTGGTAATGTTGTGACCGTCATTGATACACGATCTCGTTTTGGCTTAATGCAAGGTGAAATCACGGATAATACACGCATTATTGTGATTGAATCTGAGCGCCAAGTGATTGGTATTTTAGTCGATAGCGTTGCGGAAGTAGTTTACCTACGTTCTTCTGAAATCGATACTACACCAAGTGTTGGTACCGATGAGAGCGCTAAGTTTATCCAAGGCGTGAGCAACCGTGACGGTAAGCTATTGATCCTTGTTGACCTGAATAAACTGCTAACTGAAGACGAGTGGGACGAGATGGTCCACCTATAATGAGCGAAGCTATGTTGTTCAGTGCTCCTGTTATTCTTATAGGGAGCGCGGTTTTTGTTGTTGTATTTTTGTTGCTGGTGTTACTTCGTGTACGTCAGGGACTTGCCCAACAGATTGATCACCAAAGACAACAAGCCCGATCGTTAGATAAGGAGTTGCAAAAGGCGAATAGACAGCTGTTGGAAATACGCTCAGTTGCTATTGGTCTTGGCCAAAAAGTGACGGATCAGCAGGATCTCATCCAGCATTTAAACGAGCGAATTACTGAATTGGAACATGTTGATACGGATGGGCGTTTATACAGCCGAGCGACAAAAATGGTCCAACTCGGTGCTGACATCAATGAGCTTATTAAAGAGTGTGAGCTACCTAAAGCTGAAGCTGAGTTGATGATGTCCTTGCAGAAGAAAATTGCAGGGCATGAAAGCATCCCGCCACTGAGTAGTCACCCGGAAGGTCGCGAGCCGGTGCAAAGTACGAGGCGACCTGCCAAAAAATAGTCGAAAGAGCGAAACTAGAGAGGGAAGCCAATGGCTTCCCTCTCTAGTTTTGAATGTGGCTAAATGTAGCCACAAAGTAGTAAATGAGACAGAAAATAATTAAAAATTAACAGTTTCTTACCTAGTTTCGTGACTGGTAATAGTCTTATTATGTTTTGTCTTAGGTGTGGTGTGCTAATATAGCGGCTCAAATTTCTCGATTTAGATGCACATGCTTGAAGTAAATAACCTGACCGCAATTCGTGATGAAAGAGTTCTGTTTGAAGCACTTAGCTTTGTGATTCATGCTGGCGAATTGGTGCAGATTGAAGGACGGAACGGCACAGGTAAAACGACCTTACTACGAATTATTACCGGGTTAGGTGATAGAGAGGATGGTTCTATTTTGTGGAATGGCATGAATATTGAGTCTAATCGTGATGATTACCACCAAGATTTACTGTTTCTTGGTCATCAAACTGGGGTTAAGCGCGATTTGACGGCATTCGAGAATCTTCATTTTTATCAATCAGTGCATAATGCAGAATCGTCTTCTCAAGAGATATATCAAGCCTTGGCTAAAGTAGGTTTAGCTGGCCGAGAAGACGTGGCTGCAGGCCAGCTTTCTGCCGGACAACAGCGCCGAGTTGCGCTGGCTCGTTTGTGGCTCAGTCAACAAAAGTTGTGGATTTTAGATGAACCGTTAACTGCGATTGATAAGCAAGGTGTCAAAGTGTTGGAAGCCTTATTTCTAGCGCATGCGCAACAAGGTGGCATCGTTGTATTGACCACACACCAAGATATGTTTGCTAACTATCCGCAATTGCGAAAAATTAAATTGGGGCATGAGTCATGATCGTGACCATGGGGATGATCATCCGTCGTGAATTATTGATCGCTTTTCGACGTCAAGCCGATATTTTTAATCCACTGTGGTTTTTTATCATAGTGATCACCCTATTTCCGCTGAGTATCGGCCCAGAGCCTGCTTTGCTCGCCCGTATCGCCGCAGGTATTGTTTGGGTTGCGGCGTTACTGTCGGCGCTACTATCACTTGAGCGTCTGTTTCGCGATGATTTTCAAGACGGGTCGCTTGAACAAATGATGCTGATCCCAGTGCCATTACCCATAGTCGTTATTTCAAAAGTCGTGGCTCATTGGTTACTGACTGGACTGCCTTTAATTTTAATTAGCCCATTGTTAGCCGTATTATTGTCATTAGATTTTAATACGTGGCTTGCAGTTGTATTGACTTTGTTCATTGGCACGCCAACGTTGAGTTTTATCGGTGCTATTGGTGTTGCATTGACCGTCGGCTTGCAAAAAGGTGGCGTGTTGCTGAGCCTACTGGTCTTACCCTTGTATATCCCGATTTTAATCTTCGCTACATCAGCTATTGATGCAGCATCGCTTGGCATGCTCTACAACGGTCAATTGGCTGTTTTGGGGGCAATGTTTATGGGCGCGATAACATTAACTCCATTTGCTATTAGCGCAGCATTGAGAGTCAGCGTTAACTAAATTAAGTACGAACGATATTTTCAGCAATGCATTTGAGCGTTGCGTATCAACAACACAATAAACTGAGCAGACACATGCTCAGAAGCAATGAAGTAAGAGTGAGACAATACAATGTGGAAATGGCTCCATCCCTATGCAAAGCCTGAATCCGCCTATCGGCTATGTGGAAAGTTCCTGCCTTGGTTTGCAGGGCTCGCTATCTTATGCCTGGTAGTCGGTAATATCCTTGGTTTAGCTTATGCTCCGGCAGACTATCAACAAGGCGACAGCTTCAGAATCATTTACATTCATGTCCCTTCCGCCATTTGGTCAATGGGCATTTATATGTCGATGGCGATTGCGGCTTTCATTGGTCTAGTTTGGCAATTAAAACTGTCAGACATGGCCGCTGCTGCAATGGCGCCCATCGGTGCGGTATTTACGTTTATTGCGTTAATTACTGGAGCCATTTGGGGTAAACCGATGTGGGGAACTTGGTGGGTATGGGATGCTCGTCTGACGTCTGAGCTCATTTTACTGTTTCTCTATTTGGGAGTGATTGCGCTTTACCACGCTTTCGATGATCAAAAAACAGCCGCAAAAGCCGCAGGTCTGCTGGCCATCGTTGGTGTGATAAATCTACCTATCATTCATTTCTCCGTTGAGTGGTGGAATACCCTGCACCAAGGTGCCACGATTACTAAATTTGAAAAGCCTTCCATATCCAGTGACATGTTGTGGCCACTGCTGCTCAATATTTTTGGTTTTGCTTTCTTTTTTGCTGCGGTCACTATGATCCGCTTACGCAATGAAATTATCAGTAAAGAGAGCCATCGCCCTTGGGTTATCGAATTGGCAACCCTTCAAACACAGAAAGGTAACTGATCATGCATTTTGACTCTTTGAGTGATTTCTTGGCGATGGGCGGTTACTCCGCCTATGTATGGAGTGCATTTGGCATTACCTTTTTATCCATGTTTATTTTACTGATGCTCAGCATCAAGCGTGGCAAAACCTTGTTGCAAGATGTGCAAGCAAAGGTTGAACGCCAAGCCAGAATTGATGCTGCAAAGCATATGGAGAACACCTTATGACCCCGAGACGTAAAAAAAGACTCACCATTATTTTGGCATTGATTATTGGGGCTGGTACCACCATTGGTTTGATGTTGTATGCACTCAATCAAAATATGGACCTTTTCTATACGCCGACCGAGCTTGTACACGGTAAACCCGATGGGACAAAACCAGAAGTGGGTCAACGGCTACGCATTGGCGGCATGGTGGTGGTGGGCTCTGTGAAAAGAGATCCGGGTTCACTAAAAGTAAGATTTCAGCTCCATGATGTTGGTCCAAATGTGACGGTCGAATATGAAGGCATCTTACCCGACTTGTTTAGAGAAGGTCAGGGTATTGTTGCGCAAGGCGTATTGAAAGATGCCACCACAGTGGAAGCGTTTGAAGTGCTAGCCAAGCATGATGAAAACTATATGCCACCGGAAATTGCTGAAGCAATGAAGAAAACGCATGAGCCGTTAACCTATAGCTCGGAACAAAAACAAGGAAGTGCTCAATGATTGTTGAAATAGGACATTTTGCCCTTATTGTTTCACTTGGGCTTGCCATATTACTCAGCTTACTTCCACTTGTTGGTGCTTCTAAAAACAATACCATGCTGATGAATACTGCGCGGCCATTAGCATGGGGAATGTTTTCATTGCTATTGGTCTCATTTAGCATTTTGCTATGGGCATTTTATGTCAATGACTTCACGGTACAATACGTGGCGAGTAATTCGAATAGTCAATTACCCTGGTATTACCGTCTAACAGCGGTGTGGGGGGCGCATGAAGGTTCATTATTGCTGTGGGTTTTAATTCAAGCGGGATGGACTGTGGCGGTGGCTACCTTTAGCCGTGGTATGCCTCAAGAATCTGTGGCGAGAGTCTTATCCGTTATGGGGCTGATCAGCGTTGGATTCTTGCTGTTTGTCATCGTGACTTCGAATCCATTTTTACGCACCTTACCCTATTTCCCAATTGATGGTCGTGACTTAAACCCGCTGCTACAAGATCCTGGGCTAATCATTCACCCACCCATGTTATACATGGGATATGTCGGTTTTTCAGTCGCATTCTCATTTGCAATAGCATCTTTGATGACCGGGCGTTTGGATACTGCATGGGCCCGTTGGTCTCGTCCTTGGACAACTGCGGCGTGGTTATTTTTGACATTAGGTATCGCGCTAGGTTCGTGGTGGGCTTACTACGAACTTGGCTGGGGTGGCTGGTGGTTCTGGGATCCAGTAGAAAACGCGTCGTTTATGCCATGGCTTGCGGGAACGGCATTGATGCACTCACTTGCTGTGACAGAAAAACGTGGCACATTCAAAGCTTGGACAGTGTTACTGGCAATTTCAGCATTTTCGCTCAGTTTACTGGGCACATTCTTAGTGCGATCTGGTATTTTGGTTTCGGTACACGCATTTGCATCCGATCCCGCTCGTGGCCTGTTTATCCTTGGGTTTTTGGTGTTTGTCATCGGTGGCTCACTGCTATTGTTTGCCGTTAAAGGTGCGGCAGTGCGCGTCCGTGGCAATGCTGAATTGATCTCGCGTGAAAATGCGCTGCTCTCCAACAACATCTTATTAATCGCTGCATTGGTGGTGGTATTGGTTGGCACCTTGTTACCTTTAATCCACAAGCAGATTGGCCTTGGTTCCGTATCAATAGGAGCACCTTTCTTCAACATGCTGTTTGCATGGCTAATGGTGCCATTTGCATTTTTGCTAGGGATCGGTCCACTGATCCGTTGGAAGCGCGATAATTTTTCCAAGCTTTTGAAACCGATGTTGATTTGTGGCCTGATGGCGTTGATTTTTTCGGCGGTTATGGTGTACCTGCTAGCTGAACGCTTTAGCTTGATGGCATTTATCGGCTGGGTCATGGCGTTTTGGATCATCTTGCTACACGTTGTCGAGTTGCACCAACGTGCGACACATCGTCATAGCTTTATGATAGGGGTGACTAAACTACAACGTAGCCACTGGGCCATGATGTTAGGCCATGTTGGTCTTGCCGTTACTGTGATTGGTATTGCGATGGTGCAAAACTACAGTATCGAGCGTGATGTTCGTCTAGCACCTGGGGAATCTTTTGAAATCCAACAATATAACTTTTATTTCAAAGGGTTAAGAGATAAAGATGGCCCGAACTATGATGGTTATATTGCCGATTTTGAAATTACACAGGATGGGCAATACGTGAATACACTCCATGCGGAAAAACGCTTTTATCGTACTGCCAAGTCAATGATGACTGAAGCGGCCATCGATCGTGGCATCACTCGCGATTTGTACATTGCAATGGGTGAGCGATTAGAAGATGGTCATTCATGGGCGATCCGAATTTATTACAAACCATTTGTACGTTGGATCTGGGCTGGTGCTTTATTGATGTCATTAGGTGGTGCGTTAGCCATCAGTGACAAACGCTACCGCTTTAGAAAAAGCTCCCAACAGGAGGCGTAGATGAACAAGAAAATTCTATTTATTCCATTGGTGGCTTTTCTTGGTCTAGTTGCCGTGTTTGTTACTCAGTTGGTCAAAAATACCGAAGGTGATGATCCCACAAAATTGGAGTCGGTTCTGATTGGTAAGTCTGTGCCTGAATTTCGTTTGGAAGATTTAGCCGAACCCGGCAAGCTGTATGACCA
>NZ_NDIO01000248.1:0-24787 GCF_002241085.1 Vibrio sp. V03_P4A6T147 | reverse complement strand
CTTGTATTCGGTAATATTTTGGTTTTGTTAATTTATTCATGACTTAGCGTTATTGTATGGTTGCATGCCATTGAAATGCTGTATAACATTAAAAATCATTTTTGGGTTATCGCTACTTTTTTATAAGTGGCTTTAATCTTTTTTATTTTCTTTTTAAATTATGAGGTGAGTTATTTATGTCTGAGAAATTCGTTCAAACTGTATCGAGTGTTAATTATAATAAAGGTGTTTTTTCTCTCTATTTTGTTGGACAGAATCAGTCCAACATGGCGAACGGTATTATGGCGGAAAGTGATACGGACTTAGAGCTAAAAGAAGTGATTCATATGCCTGCTTCTGGTTTTATGTATATGGTTTCGATGGTTAAGAATATGCTTGAAGATCCTCGTATGAACGAAGAGTTAGAAAAATTAATTGCCGCAGGTTTTCTACCATCACCGAGTGAAGCACCTCAAGAGAACGAGAGTGGTATTGAGCCTGCTAAAAAACGCGTGACACGCACGAAAAAATAAAAGGTGGCTTAGCGTATGTTGATTCAACATCACGCGGCGAAACTGGATCGTGCAATGATGCAGAAAATGATGGGTGGGATTCTTCTGCTCAGCCAATATTCCCCTCTGCATCAGCGGTATCTTATCAGTGAATGGCAGCAACGGATTATGCCATCATTTGAGTTAAATCAGTTTTGCTATTACGAAGATGAACAAGGACGTCCAATTGCATTTTGTAATTGGGCGTTTTTGTCTGAGCAAGTGAGAGAGTTGCTATTGTCCGGTGAACGAGAAATCGAAGCCGCTGACTGGCGCTCTGGTGATCATATCTACATTCCTGAAATGCTTGCTCCTTTTGGTCACGGACGTCAAATCGTCAATGACTTACGACAGCGTGTTTTTTTGCCGTGGAAAGGGCAAAAAGTGTGTACTGTCCGCGGCAAAATCGACACGCAAAACGACCGCTGTATCCGTAAGGTACAGTGGTTTTCTATTTAAATAATAATAAGAGCCACAGTCTATGGGAAAACCATTTTGGAGAAGTGTCGAATACTTCTTCACCGGAAATTATTCCGCCGACGATGGAAATAACGACATTGTTGCCATCGGTTTTGGCGGCGAAATTCATGCTTATGGCGGAGATGATCATATTCATCTGGGGTCGATCGGAGCCACGGTATATACCGGTTCAGGTAACGATACGGTATCGGCGGGGGCCGGCTATCTAAAAGTTGAGGATACAACGGGGAACCTGAGCGTTCGAGGCGCTGCGGGTTATGCTGATATCAAGAAAAACGGAGACGGTAATCTCTCATTTTCAGGTGCTGCTGGTGGTGTAGACATTGGTCATGACGGCCAGCATGGCAACATCAGCTACGCAGGTGCTGCGGCTTACAACCACATTAAGCGCCAAGGGTTATCAGGCCATGTTTCTTTCCAAGGTGCTGGTGGCTACAACGCTATCTGGCATGAAACCAATCATGGAAACTTGAGTTTCGAAGGTGCAGGTGCGGGCAATAAAATCGATCGTACTTGGTTTAACCAGTATCAAGGATCTCAAGGTGATGTGCGTTTTGTCGGCGCGGGGGTTGCTAACAGTATTAGCTCACGTGTTGAAAGCGGTAACCTGCACTTTAGTGGAGCTGGTGCGGATAACCATTTGGTTCGCAAAGGCAAGGTTGGGGATGTTACCCTAGAGGGTGCCGGGGCATCCAATCGAATTGAGCGTACGCACAATGCGAACGATGTGTATACCGAAACACGCGGTAATATTCGCTTCGAAGGTGTGGGTGGTTACAACAGCCTTTACTCTGATGTGGCACATGGTGATATTCATTTCTCGGGCGCCGGTGCTTATAACACCATTACTCGTAAAGGTTCTGGGGATGACTTTGCGAAAGAAGGCATGGCCAATGCCAAGGCTGATAAAGTTGTATTAACTAAGGCGGTGATGAGTGGTTCATGGATAGGACAAAATCATCAAGTCACGGCAGTAAAATCAGCTAACGAGCCTAATACTTATCTTTTTGCTTTCGCAGACTCCTCGTATACCAAAATTAACAAAGTACAGTTGCGTAATGATCCTCAAACCGGAGAACTGAGATATTACTCTTCGGCTTGGTATAAAGAGGGTAACCATTTAAACAACTTAGCGAATCAAGATATTTCCAACAACGGTGGTTTCACAGCCGTTAATATCAATGGTGCTTACACGTTATCTGATCTCAAAGTTGAACATCAACAATCTGTCACCGTTCATGCCGTTGAAAAAAGCCTGACTGAATATGAGTGGGTGACTTACGCCAATGGTGCGGTGATTGATGCGAAAGATGTGTCATTGTCGGATGCAAAAATGGATGGTCACGCCATTTTTGCTGATGGTACTAAGGTTGATGTCAAAGCGGTAAAATCAAACCGCAAACCCAACACTTATGTTTACGCTAAAATGCTGGGACAACACACGAAAATCGTTGTGGTTGAACTGGCGAACGATGCCGAAACCGGCGCGCTGAAATATCAAGCTCGCTCTTGGTATAAAGAAGGTGATCACACGGCCAATTTAGCTAACCAAGATATTTCGTCTGTGTATGGATATCACGCAATGGGCAAAGGGGGTTACTCGCTCAGCGACTTGCATTACAGCGTTAACGCGGTAAGAAGTACCAGCGAAACCGTGGCTGATATCGACGAATACACGGATCAAACCTTATTCAAACCCGTAAGCGATAGCGGCGAAAGCTCTGGCGATATTCATTTCAATGGTGTCGGTGGCGGTAACGTTATTAAATCCAACGTAACACGCGGTCATGTTTACTTTAACGGTGGCGGTCTTGCCAACGTGATCCTGCACAGCTCCCAATTTGGTAATACCGAATTTAACGGTGCTGGCGCGGCGAACGTGATTGTCAAAAGTGGCGAAGAAGGGGATCTCACCTTCCGCGGCGCAGGTTTGGCAAACGTATTAGTGCACCAAAGTCAGCAAGGCAAGATGGATGTTTACGCGGGTGGTGCGTTGAACGTGCTGGTTCGTGTCGGTAACGGTGACTATCTGGCTCACTTATTGGCTTACGGCAACATCTCGGTACAGAAAGGCCAAGGCAATAGTCGAGTTACTCTGCTGGGCGGTTATAACACGCACACGCAAATCGGTAGTGGTGATGCACTATGGCTAGCGGCTGGCGGTTTCAATGTCATGACGCAAGTCGGTCAAGGCGATGTGGCTTCGGTACTGGCTGGTGGCGCAAACGTACTGACCAAAATGGGTGATGGTGAACTCACGGCGGGCATGCTGGGTGGTGCGAACGTGATTACCCATATCAGCAGTGATGATCAATTATCGAATACCACGGCGGTGGCACTCGGCGGCGCAAATATTCTCACCAAAAAAGGCAAAGGCAACACCCTTGCTGTGATGGGCGGAGGCGCTAACGTACTCACCCATGTCGGTGATGGCACCACAACTGGTGTTATGGTAGGCGGCGCGAACATCCTAACGAAAGTCGGGAATGGCGACACGACAGGCATTATGCTTGGTGTTGGCAACGTGCTAACGCATGTTGGTGATGGCCAAACCCTTGGCGTAATGGGCGCCGCAGGCAACATCTTCACTAAAGTGGGCGATGGAACATCCATTGCAGTCATGATTGGTGCAGGCAATATCTTTACCCATGTGGGCGAAGGGAATGCTTGGGCACTGATGGGCGGCCTTGGTAACGTCTTTACCAAAGTGGGCAACGGTGATGCTCTCGCGTTAATGGTGGCCGAAGCTAACGTCTTCACCCATATCGGTGATGGCATGTCGGTGGCGCTTATGTTAGCCAAAGGCAACATAGCAACTAAAGTCGGTAATGGAACCACACTTGCGGCTATGGTGGGTAACGCTAATATCTTTACCCATGTAGGTAGCGGCAGCACGTTTGCGGCGATGATTGGCCAAGCCAACATTATGACCAAAGTGGGCGATGATCTCACCGCTGCGCTGATGGTCGGTAAAGCTAACATCTACACCCATGTCGGTGATGGAACCAGCTTAGGAATATTTGCGGGCGAAGTGAACGTGATGACCAAAGTCGGTAACGGCACAACGCTGGCGGCGATGTTCGGTAAAGCGAACATTATGACCCATGTCGGCGATGGTCTAACGGGCGTGTTAGCACTGGGCGAAGCCAATATCGTCACCAAAGTGGGTGATGATTTCATGGGTGTTGTGGCCGCGGCGAAAGCCAACATCGTGACTCATGTCGGTGATGCAACCACCGCGGCTGTATTGGCGGGTAAAGGCAATATCCTAACCAAAGTGGGCGAAGGCACCACGGTAGGGTTGTTGATTTCCGATATCGGCAACGTGATGACCCATGTTGGAGATGGCACGACTATCGGTATTGCTAAGGGCAAGGCAAACATCGTTACCAAAGTCGGTGATGGTTTGGGCGTTAACGTGGCTTGGGGTCAAGCCAACGTGTTTACTCATGTAGGTGATGGAGATCGCTATAATTTTGCCAAAGGCGAAGCCAACGTCATCAGCAAAGTGGGCGATGGTCAAGAAGTCTCTGTCGTGCAAGGTCAAGCCAATATCATTACCCATGTGGGTGATGGTGATGATTATACCGGCGCTTGGGGCAAAGCCAACGTTATCACCAAAGTGGGTAATGGCCGAAATGTTGTACTAGCCAAAGGTGAAGCCAACATTGTGACTCAAGTGGGTGATGGCGATAGCTTTAACGCACTTTGGAGTAAGGGCAACATCGTCACCAAAGTCGGTGATGGTATGCTGGTGACCGCCGCGAAAGGTAAAGCGAACGTAACGACTCGAGTGGGAGATGGCCTAAACGTCACCGCCGCTTATGGTGATGCCAATATTAACACCGTGGTTGGTGACGGTATTTCGGTCAATGTTGCTTGGGGCCAATACAACGTCAATACCAAAATCGGCGATGGTTTGAACGTCGCGGTCATGAAAGGTAAAGCCAACGCTAATATTCATGTTGGTGATGGTTTAGGAGTTAATGCTTCTTACGCTCAAAACAACGTGGCGATCAAAATCGGTAATGGTGATTTCTACAGTTTGGCGGTCGCGTCGAGCAACACCACTAGCAACAAGCTCTCCGCCCTGTTTGATAACATCAAGCAAACCGTACTTGGTGTAGGTGGTAGCCAAGCAATCAACTACTTAGTGCAAGGCGATGAAGCATCATCATCCGGCACGCATAAAGGCCGTGGTGCGATTGCGACACCTGAAATCACCAAGCTGGATGGCTTCCAAATGGAGGCGATTGAAGAAGTGGGCTCTGATTTGGGAGACAGCCTAACAGGTAGTGTGACCAAGGTAGACGCACCTGATCTCAATCAAATGCAAAATGCGCTCAGCGTTGATGACTCTTCGGACCAAGTTCAAGGGCCAAATCTCATTGTTAATGGCGATTTTGAGCAGGGGGAGTACGGTTGGAGGGCCTCTAACGGTATTGAAGCAGGTTTTTCTGCCAACGGTTATGGCGTTGCAAGTGAAGGACACGGCAACCGAGTCAGTGAGCTTGACACCTACATCAACACGACCATTTTTCAAGATCTGAATGATCTCAATCATGGCGAAGTTATTACGCTGAGCTTTGATTTTGCAAAACGTGCAGGCATTTCTAATAACGAAGGCATTGACGTTCTCTGGAACGGCGAAGTGGTTTTCTCATCGTCTGGTGATGAATCTGCTTGGCAGAAAAAAACCTTAAAACTGACCGCTCAAGCTGGCAGTAACCGTATCGAATTCAAAGGCACAGGCCACGATGATGGGTTGGGCTATATCTTAGATAACGTAGTTGCGAAATTAGAAACGCTACAGCAAACTAATGCGGTGAGTGAGCATGCAACGCAAAATCAAGCGTCGCAGAATGCCCTATCAGACAAAGAGCGCGCAGAAACGGATCGCCAGCGTCTAGAACAAGAAAAGCAGAAACAGCTCGATGCTGTCGCAGGTTCGCAAAGCCAACTGGAATCTACCGACCAACAAGCTCTGGAAAATAATGGTCAAGCTCAACGCGATGCAGTGAAAGAAGAGTCGGAAGCCGTGACGGCTGAGTTGACCGAACTGGCACAAGGTCTCGATGTGCTCGATGACAAAGCCACGCATACGGGTGAGTCGGGCGACCAATGGCGCAACGATTTTGCCGGTGGCTTGCTTGATGGTGTTCAAACCCAATTGGACAACGCAAAACAGGTTTCTGGTGAGCAGATTGCTGCCGCGAAACAGACGCACGCGGACAATCAAAACAAAGTCAAAGATTCGGTTGCACAATCGGAAGCAGGCGTCGCAAAAGGTGAGCAAAACCTGGCGGGTGCAGAGCAAGGCATTGCTGATGCTAAAACTGATGCTGAAAAACGTAAAGCTGATGCTTTGGCAAAAGGCAATGACGCGAAAGAAGCCGAATCTGACGCACACAGCGCAGCAAACGACGCGCAATCGCGTGGTGATCGCGATGCGATGAACGCGGAACATAAAGCCAACCAAGTGCAGAATGATGCGAAAGGGGCTAAGCAAAACGAAAGCGATCGCCCTGATCGTCAAGGTGTTGCGGGCAGCGGCCTTGTGGGTCAAGCACATAGCGTCGAAGCCGCTGGTGTTGCGGGCCGCCATATCAACGCTGACAGTCAAACAAACGCTGATGGCCGCTTTAGCGAGGGCTTGAGCGAGCAAGAGCTAGAAGCCTTAGAAGGTGCGACCAATGCAGTCAACCGCCTGCAAATTAACGCAGGAATTCGAGCGAAAAATACGGGTAGTTCTGTCACTTCGATGTTCACTGAGACAAACGCCGACAGCATTGTTGTGCCAACAACGGCCTCTCAGGATGTGAGCCGAAAAGAGATTCACATTTCAGGGGTGAACCTAGAAGGGCTAAGCGCTATTAAGAGAAGTCAACCGACTGGTCAACTTGGTTCTAAAAGCGTTCCCGGGTTTAAAAGCCATTTTGCATCGACATCCATTGGTATAGAAAATGAGCTATCTGGCCTAGTTGTTGTTTTACCTAAGAACTCAGCACAGACGTTTGGATATGTGCATGATTCACAAGGTAACCCATTGTTTATGTTGACCAAAGACATGAATCAAGGTGGTTACAGTAACCCAGTTGGTATCACTGATATCAAAGGGGTGAACAACTGGCAGACTCATACCATTGAATTGGTTACATATCCTAGTGAAACCAGTGATATGGTTGCGATTGAAAGTCGCAAAGAGGCAATGTTATGGCTAGCGAAAGAATTTACAGGCCATATCAATCAATCGAACCACCATAGCTTACCTAGTTTGGTTAGTGATGACGGGCGTTTTACGCTGGTTATATCGAATTCGAAGCATTTCATCGCGGCGGGTAACGGTACTTCTATTGAAGCTCAAGGGCAGACAATAGGAATGACCCCTAGTGGGCAACAAGCCACGATGGCCATCAGTGCGAAAGAATTTGGTTCAAGCTCGTCATTGGAAGTGAGACTTCTAGAATCTGCGCCTTGGTATCAGTCAGGACTGAGAGATGAATTTTTAGTAAATGCGAACGAAGCTAAATTAGATGATCCAGTGGTAGCGCAAAATGTGTATGCCTATCTAACATCGGTGTATTCAAAAACAGCAAATCTGGCGAAAGAATACGGTATCTATATTAATGATTGGGATCCTGCATCTGAAGGCTTCTCGCCGAATGCTCAAGGGTTAACCGATCCGAAAGTGAAAAATGCTTGGGAGATTTTGCCGAGAACTAAGCCAGTAAAAATGCTGGAGCTTCTGAGCGCAGACGACTCACGATACGTGCGACAACAAATTATTGAGAAGCTGAAAGGTTCACATTCAGAAAGCCTTGCTAAGAACGTGTTTGAATACTTCCAGTATGGCGGAGAAGTGGCGGGGCATGGAATCAACAATGCAACGACAGGACGTTCGCAGCAGCCTGAACCCGCGATTTTGTTTGAGTTTCGCAGTGTGCCGAGTGTTTTAAGTAAATTTGTGCCTAAAACAGAGTCCACCGCAAAAGTTGATGTTAAGGCACTCGATCATTTTGACTCTGCTAGCCGCAAAGCCATCATTACTGAAGTGAATGCTCTGGTGAGCGATAGTGATGATTTCAATGCCTGGTATCAGGAGTATCGGGCAAGCAAAGGCCAGCCTCCAGTTAAAAACCCTAAATCTAGTGCTTCTGCAAATCATAAAGCAGAATGGTTGATGACGCAGCATGCCGAGCAATGGGCGAAAGTGACAGCGCCTTATATCGAAAGTAATGAGACGAGCACGTCAACACAAACGACGGTAGGAACGGGCGAAGTGCTTAAAGGACTCGAGAAAGATTTCAAACTTTATGGCGAAGCGCTGCAACCGGATACTCGCGTACCGGGCAAATTGAAAGACATTCGGACAACCGAAGATTTCTTGAATGGTTATAAAAACGACCATGCGAAGGATATCGTTGACGGCTTCCGTTCAAACATGAACATCAAGCAACTGGTGGATCTGTTTGTTAAAGGAAACTGGAGTGCAGAGCAAAAAGGTGCGCTTGCTTGGGAAATTGAAAGTCGTGCACTGAAAGTGACGTTCCAGAACAAGTCTGAGAAGTACAACCGACTGTTCCGTGAGATTGCCTCTGCTGGCGTCGTGGATGCGAAAGCGACCGAGCAACTTGCGCCACAGTTAATGCTGTTGAACCTATCGAACGACGGTTTTGGTGGTCGTTGTGATCCACTTTCTAAACTCGTTCTGGTTGCAAAGCAGCTCGAAAACGATGGCCAAATTGGCGTTGCAAGACAACTGCTAGAGAAGATGTACTCTGCGGCAGCAGTGCTGAGCAATCCAACGCTTTACTCAGACAGTGAAAAAGCCAACGCTAGCAAACTGCTCAGCAGCTTGGCGGCCATTCATGCAAAGAACCCAATGCATGATACGTCGATGAAAGTGTGGCAGGAAAAGCTGGAAGGGAAGCAAGCGCTGACCGTAAACAGTGTGGTTGAGAAAATCACTGATGCATCGGCTAACGGTAAATCGGTGTTGCTGGAACTTGATGCTCCGGGACATGCGATGGCGGCTTGGGCAAAAGGCTCAGGTGACGAGCGAGTTTACGGCTTCTACGATCCAAATGCTGGCATCGTTGAGTTCTCGTCAGCAGAGAAGTTTGGCGCCTACCTAACGCGTTTCTTCGGCAAGTCCGATCTGAACATGGCTCAAAGCTATAAGCTGGCTAAAAACGACGCAGGTGAAGCAATCTTCAACCGCGTGGTGGTAATGGATGGCAACACGTTAGCAAGCTACAAGCCAACCTTCGGTGACAAAACCACTATGCAGGGGATCCTCGATTTACCTGTGTTTGACGCAACGCCGATTAAAAAACCAGGTACTTCAGATGTCGATGCAAAAGTTGTAGATGACACGAAAGAAGCATTGGCTGATGGAAAGATACTTCACAACCAAGATGTGAATGATCACGATGAAATCACCACATTACTGAAAAACAAGCCTGTATTGGATGATGCGGAGACGATATCAAACGCAGATTCTCACCATAAGAATTATCAATCCCGAGATTTAGTTCTCGAGCCAATCGTGCAACCAGAAACCATCGAGCTTGGTATGCCTGATATCGATCAGAAAATATTGGCGGAGGTTGCTGAGCGTGAAAATGTCATTATCGGTGTTCGACCAGTTGATGAGAAGTCGAAGTCACTGATTGATTCTAAGCTCTATAGCAGTAAAGGTTTATTCGTTAAGGCGAAAAGCTCTGATTGGGGGCCAATGTCTGGTTTTATTCCTGTAGATCAGTCATTTGCCAAAGCATCTGCGAGAAGAGATCTCAATAAATTTAACGGCTATGCCGAACAATCCATTGAGTCTGGTAATGCGGTAAGTGCCGATTTGTATCTAAATCAGGTTCGAATAGATGAGTTGGTGTCTAAATATCAGTCACTGACAGCTCTTGAGTTTGATGCAGAAAGCGGTATGTACAAAACAACGGCAACCAATGGTGATCAAACAGTCACTTTCTTCCTGAATAAAGTGACTGTTGAGAGCAAAGATCTGTGGCAGGTTCATTACATGAAAGATGGTGAGCTAGCGCCGTTCAAAGTGATTGGTGATCCTGTATCTAAACAGCCGATGACAGCAGACTATGATTTGTTGACTGTGATGTATTCCTACGCTGATCTAGGGCCACAAGATAAGGTCAAGCAACCATTAACTTGGGAGCAGTGGAAAGAGTCTGTTACTTACGAAGACTTAACGCCTAAGTATCAAGAGTTATACGACAGTGAGGTGCTTTATAACAAGAAAGATGGGGCGAGCCTTGGTGTTGTGAGCGATCGCTTAAAAACTCTGAAAGATGTGATCAATACTAGCTTGGGCAGAACCGATGGCCTAGAGATGGTGCATCATGGTGCAGACGACGCAAACCCTTATGCGGTAATGGCGGACAATTTCCCTGCGACTTTCTTTGTACCTAAAAGCTTCTTTATGGAAGATGGTTTAGGCGAAGGAAAGGGCTCTATCCAAACGTATTTCAATGTGAATGAGCAAGGTGCGGTGGTGATTCGTGATCCGCAGGAGTTTTCTAATTTCCAGCAGGTAGCGATTAATGTCAGTTACCGAGCATCACTCAATGATAAGTGGAATGCTGGCCTTGATGACCCACTCTTTACACCAGAGCGCAAATTGTCTCATGATTTCCTAAATGCAAGGGAAGATGTGATTAGAAAGCTTAGCGGTGAAATTGAGACAAACGTAAGCACTACGCGGTCAGAAGTAACAGAAAATACGGTGATGCAGCCACTAGATTTTTCGAAGGTATTCACCAGAGAAGAATTAGTAAAAAGTGCGAATGTGTTTGGCAAGCGAATCGGTTCTTCTTATCAAGCCATCTTAGAGCAGGTTGATTTGGTTCATAGGGCTGTTGACCGTGATCTGGTATTAGAAAGCTTTAAGCTTAACAAGAAGATCAATGCCTACATCGCTGAACATCCAACCTCTGGGCGTAATCAAGCGCTAACGCAGTTGAAAGAGCAGGTCACCAGTGCGTTGTTTATCGGCAAGATGCAAGTTGCCCAAGCGGGTATTAATGCAATCGCACAAACAAGACCAGAGCTTGCCGCTCGTATCTTTATGGTCGCGATTGAAGAAGCCAACGGTAAACACGTAGGTTTGACGGATATGATGGTTCGTTGGGCCAATGAAGACCCGTACTTGGCGCCGAAGCAAGGCTACAAAGGCGGAACGCCAAGTGACCTTGCCTTTGATGCGAAGTACCACGTTGACCTAGGCGAGCATTACGCTGATTTCAAACAGTGGCTAGAAACGTCTCAGGCGAATGGTCTACTGAGTAAAGCGCTCTTAGATGAGGCAACCCAAACTGTTCATCTTGGTTATAGCTATCAAGAGCTTCAGGATTTGACTGGTGTTGAATCGGTACAAATGGCGTTCTACTTTTTGAAAGAAGCGGCGAAGAAAGCGGATCCCGTTTCTGGCGATTCAGCTGAAATGATACTGCTGAAGAAATTCGCTGATCAAAGCTATCTGACTCAACTTAATTTAGACCGTATGGATCAAATTGAAGGTATCTACCGCAGTAGCCATGAGACGGACGTTGACGCTTGGGATAGTCGTTACTCTGGTGTTGGGTATGATGAGTTAAGCAATAAACTTGCAGAAAAAAATAGTATAGAGGAGCAGCTTTCTGTTCTTCTGGATGAGCGCAAAGGTTTATTAATTGGTGAAGTACATGGCAGTGATGTTAATGGCTTACGCTTTGTCAATGAACAGATGGATGCACTGAAAAAACAGGGTATTAGTGTGATTGGTCTTGAGCACTTACGCTCGGATCTCGCGCAGCCGCTGATTGATAGCTACCTTGCTACTGGTGTGATGTCGAGTGAGTTAAGCGCAATGCTGAAAACTAAGCATCTCGATGTCACTCTGTTTGAAAATGCACGTGCCAATGGCATGCGTGTTGTTGCGTTGGATGCAAACAGTTCTGCACGTCCAAATGTTCAAGGGACAGAACACGGTTTGATGTACCGTGCTGGTGCCGCGAACAATATTGCAGTGGAAATATTACAAAACTTGCCTGATGGTGAAAAGTTTGTCGCTATTTATGGTAAAGCGCATTTGCAATCGCACAAAGGAATTGAAGGTTTTGTTCCGGGTATCACGCACCGTCTTGATCTCCCTGCGCTTAAAGTCAGCGACTCGAACCAGTTCACTATCGAGCAAGATGATGTGAGTCTGCGTGTTGTCTACGATGATGTTGCTAATAAACCGAAGATTACCTTCAAAGAAAGTTTAAGTAGCACAAACAACGCACTTCATAACCAAGACGTGGACGGTTGGGAACGTGTTGTCGTCACATCGACAGCGGACGGCGGTGAAACGCGCTTTGACGGCCAAGTGATTGTTCAAATGGAAAACGATTCAGTAGTTGCAAAAGCGGCGGCAAATCTAGCTGGCAAGCATCCTGAAAACAGTGTGGTCGTTCAGCTCGATTCTGAGGGGAATTATCGCGTGGTGTATGGTGACCCATCGAAACTGGATGGAAAGCTGCGCTGGCAATTGGTTGGTCATGGGCGTGATGATTCAGAACACAACAACACTCGCTTAAGTGGCTACAGTGCCGATGAACTTGCAGTGAAATTGGCCAAGTTCCAGCAGGCATTCGGCCAAGCGGAAAACATCAGCAACAAGCCTGGCCATATCAGTATTGTCGGTTGCTCTTTAGTGAGTGATGGCAAGCAGAAAGGCTTTGGTCATCAATTTATCAATGCCATGGATGCCAATGGTCTTCGCGTGGATGTGTCGGTTCGCAACTCTGATGTAGCGGTAGACACAACAGGGCGCAAACATACTCAAGATGCCAATGGAAATTGGGTAAAAAAGGCTGCAAATAATAAAGTCTCACTGACTTGGAATACGCAAGGCGAAGTTACCGTACGTGACGAGATCATTCGTAACGGTGTGGCGGAAGGGGATATCCATCTTTCTCGTGTTGGTGCGAGTGAGGTTAATGAGCCAGCACGTGGTGCCATCGGTGACAACAGTGAGGTGTTTGAAGCACCTGAAAAGCGTAAAACGGAAACGGATACTACGGCATCGGCGGGCAGTGACAATAAGCTCAGCTACTCGGGCAATATTCAGGTCAACGTCGGTGATGGTGAGTTCACCGCAGTTAACTGGGGTACGTCAAATGTTGGTATTAAAGTGGGTACGGGGGGCTTTAAGTCGCTGGCCTTTGGTGACAACAATGTCATGGTTCATATTGGTAATGGTGACAGCAAACATAGTGTCGACATCGCTGGTTATCAGGCGCTTGAAGGTGCTCAAATGTTTATGGGTAACCGCAACGTAAGTTTCAATATGGGTCGCAGTAATGACCTTATCATGATGATGGATAAGTCGATCCCAACACCGCCACTGGTCAATCCATTTGATGGTGCATCACGTATTTCAGGAGTATTACAAAGCATCGCACAATCAGGAAAGGGTGCCGATTGGTTAGCGGCTCAAGAACAGCAGTGGACACTCTCTGGTGCGAAAAAATTTGTTAAAGAGATGTCCGGTCTCGATCAAACCAGCAGTGTTGACTACAGCAGTTTGGTTGATTTGGACTCTCAGAATGAGCGCAGCAGCCGCGGCTTGAAGTCTGACGCTGAAGCAAGGTTGAATAAAAAGTACAACCAGTGGTTAAGTGGCAATAGTAATCATGATACTGGCAAGATGAGCCGCGCGGATAAGTTCCGTCAAATGAACGAGAAGTTGGCCTTTAACTTCGCGGTCGGTGGCCAAGGAGCCGATATTCAGGTCACCACGGGCAACTGGAACTTTATGTTCGGAGACAACATCCAAGCGATTTTGGATACCAATCTCGGTTCATTGTTTGGCGTGTTAACCCAGCAATTCTCAGCAACGGGAATGGCTCAAACGACCTTTACCTATAATCCGCAAGACTTGCCTCGTCAGCTTAAGAATAAGCTGCTGGGTAAATTTGCTGAGGTCGGTGCAGAGACGACTTTAGGTGATATCTTCGGTGTCAATTACACCGCTGATGGCAAAATAGTCTCTCGTACTGATGAAGCGGTAGATGGCGTTGCCATTTTAAAAGAGATGCTAGAAGTGATTGGCGAGTTTGGTGGTGAGCAGCTCAGCGCATTTACTGACCCAGAAAAATTGCTAGATAGCCTCAAAGCGGGAATCGATATGGGGGCTGATGGTCTTCAATCCTTTGCTGAAAGTCATGGACTGAAAGAGAAAGCACCAGAGGAAAACGATACAGCGCAAGTGACTCTCAATGGCGCGCCTGCGGCAACGGAAAACGTATCAGCCACTGTTGAAGAAACCAAACCAGAGCGCGCATTTGGTTTTAATGCGCTCAATTTGCCCAATTTATTTGCCACCATGTTTAGCAAAGATAAGCAGGCAGAGATGGCATCATTGGTCAGTAATCTGAAGCAGAATCTCACCGCCGATTTGCTCAATATGAAGGATAAAACGTTTGATTTCCTTCGTAACAGTGGGCATTTGCAAGGGGATGGCGATATGAACGTTTCTCTGGGTAATTACAACTTCAACTGGGGCGGTGACGGTAAAGATCTCGGCGCTTATCTAGGCGACAATAATAACTTCTGGGGAGGACGTGGAGACGATGTGTTCTACGCAACGGGAGTCTCCAATATTTTCACCGGCGGTGAAGGCCACGATATGGGCGTTTTAATGGGTCGCGAGAACATGATGTTCGGCGGTGATGGTAATGATACGGCGGTTGTGGCCGGACGCATTAACCACGTCTTTATGGGCGCGGGTGATGATCAATCCTTTGTCTTTGGCGAAGGTGGTGAGATCACCATGGGGGCAGGTAATGACTATGCAGTCACTTCAGGTAACTTCAATCGTGTAGACATGGGAGACGATCAAGACTTTGCTGTAACCATCGGTAATAACAACCAACTTGATCTTGGTGCAGGCAATGACTTTGCGAGAGTCTTTGGCAATCACAACCGAATTGACGCTGGCCAAGGAAACGATGAAGTCAAACTGATGGGTTACCATGCTTCGATCAATGCTGGTGAGGGCGAGGATTACTTAATTGCCGCCGCTATCTCAAAATTCAGCACATTAAACGGTGGTGAAGGTAAGGATGTCATGGTGCTTGGGGGTTACCAAAATACGTTCAAAGGCGGTGCTGGCGTAGACAGTTTTGTGGTCAGTGGTGAGGTGATCGATAACGTGGTTGAAGATATTCGCCAAGGTGAAAATATCATCTTCAACGGTATTGATTGGAACCGTTTATGGTTTGAGCGTAGTGGTTACGATCTGAAAGTCTCTATGGCACGCCATACTGATACCTCTTCCGATCAAACGCTATTTGATGCGTTAGGTTGTGTGACTTTCAATGATTATTTTGCAAATAATCGAGCCAAACTTATTATCGGTTTAGGTGAAAAAGACGCTCAAGGTGAGCAGGAATATACCTGTTTGACTGATAATGCGTTAGACAACCTCATTCAAGCGATGAGTTCCTTCGCGCCTAAGGTGGGAGAAAGCAACTTTATGGATGGATTAGCTTCTCAGCCTCAGCAAGCGATTATGGCCGCATGGTCGGATGTGAATACCGGGAAGTTTAGCTTGTCGTAATCATGTCTTTCATGGGTTAAAACCAGCCTTTGTAGGCGTGTCTGTTTGACAATAGCGCCCATATAAACCTAAAAACGCCTCCTGATTTTGTAGAAAACAGGGGGTGTTTTTTTAGGCTCAAACTGGCAAAACCTAGCCGATACTAGCGAATACGAGTAAACTCTTCTCTTTTCATGGAAGAGCCCAGAAGCAATGTTAAAACAAGATCATAGCCAAGCGATACAACAAAGAATCGATCAAAAAACCAAACCGTTGGGAGCGCTGGGCCAACTTGAGTCATTAGCACACCAGCTCGCCTTAATCCAAAGTCAAAATCAGCCTCAGCCCACTCAGCAGATCACCATTCATAAGCCTACAGTACTGGTCTTTGCTGGCGATCACGGCATTGCAGATGAAGGCATTAGCATTGCGCCAAGCGCGGTGACTCAGCAAATGGTGCTTAACTTTCTGGCGGGTGGTGCGGCCATCAACTGTTTTTGTCGCAGCAATCAAGTCGAGATGAAAGTAATAGATTGCGGGATTTTACTCCCTGTAGAAAGCGACAATCCGCACTTTCTTGTGCAGCGCTTAGGTAGCCGAACGGAGAACTTTGCTCGCCAAGCGGCGATGTCTGTAGAGCAAGTGAAGCAAGGGCTACTGCTAGGCAATCAGGCCGTGCAGCAGGTGATCCGTGCGGGGTCCAATATAGTGATGTTTGGTGAAATGGGCATTGGTAATACCAGTAGCGCTTCTGCGATATTAGCGGCGCTTTCTAAACATTCTGTTGAGCAGTGCGTTGGTTACGGCACTGGCATTTCAACACAGCAATATCAGAAAAAAATACAGTTGGTGAAGCAAGGCGTAACACGCTGCCGTGGTTTGGATCCAGAAACGGTCCTTGCGGAAGTAGGCGGCTTTGAAATTGTGCAAATGGTCGGAGCATTTTTAGGCGCTTACCAGCAGCAAACGCCGATTCTGGTGGATGGATTTATCGTCACGGTAGCCGCGTATGTGGTCACACTTATTGAACCAGATTGCCGCGAGTTGATGATTTTTGCTCATCAGTCCCATGAATCGGGCCATCAACGCGTACTTGAACAGTTAAACGCGACACCACTGCTTAATTTAGGGTTGAGGTTGGGTGAGGGAACGGGTGCTGTATTAGCCGTACCTTTGGTCAAAGCGGCCGCCGAGTTCTACAACACCATGGCCAGTTTTGCCGACGCAGGAGTGACAGTGTAATGCTGCGCGTTTTCGCTTATCAATTAGAGCTGTTCTGGTTGGCGTTGAGTTTTTTCTCGCGCCTTCCTATTCCTAACAATACGCCCTATTGCAGTGAACGAATGAACCGATCTGGGCGCTATTTTTCCTTGGTTGGTCTATTACTCGGCGCGATCTGCGGTGCCATCTACAGTGTGCTGATCCTGATTTTACCAAACGAGGTAAGCATCGCACTGACGATGGTGGCCAGTTTGCTATTAACAGGGGCGTTTCATGAAGATGGCTTAACTGACATGGCGGACGGCATTGGTGGAGGAATGACGGCTGAGCGCCGTTTGAGCATCATGAAAGATAGCCGCATTGGCACTTATGGTGCGGCCAGTTTAGTGATGGCGCTACTGTGTAAGTTTCTCTTTTTAGAGGCGCTACTTGGTTATGGCAACGTATTGATGGTGTGGGTGCTAGGCTACAGTTTTAGCCGTGCGATAGCGGCATCGTTGATTTTCGACATGCCGTATGTGAGTGATCTCGATAGCAGCAAAAGTAAGCCGCTAGCCAATAAACAAACCCTTCCAGAGCTCATTTTTCTACTGCTGTGCGGCTTAGCGCCTGCGTTATGGTTTGGTTGGCAGGTAAGCTTAAGTTTGGTATTGGTTGCTGTAGTTTTTCGTATTTTCTTCAAAGCTTGGTTGATGGCGCGTATTGGTGGCTTCACTGGAGATTGCCTTGGCGCTGCACAACAGATTATGGAACTGCTGATCTATCTGCTGCTTATTGTATTCGCTGGGTTGGGTTATTTGAGCATGGGAATGATTGAATAATGGTGCATTTGATTTTGGGTGGCGCGCGTAGCGGTAAGTCTTGTTTCGCTGAACAGGCCGCAAAGCAAGAACACCAAGCCCTGTTAATGCGGCTGCCGCAGGCTCAGCTTAACTATGTTGCCACCGCGATTGCGTTTGATGATGAAATGCAGGCAAGGATTGCTCACCATCAGCAGCAAAGAACGTCGGAATGGCAAGAGCACGAATGCCCTGAACAACTGCCTGAGTTAATTGCCACTTTTTCGGCACATGATGTGGTATTGGTGGACTGCTTAACGCTGTGGCTGAATAACGTTATCTATAACCATGGCCAGCAAGCTCACGAAGCGGAGATAAAAAAGCGAGTCGAGCAACTCTGTTTTGCCGTTGAGCAAACGCCCGCCACTTTGGTTATCGTCGCTAACGAAGTGGGCCTTGGCGTGATCCCGATGGGGGAGGTTTCGCGCTTATTTGTCGATAACGCGGGCTGGCTTAACCAAGCGCTAGCCAAGTTAGCAACCCGAGTGAGCTTTATTGCGGCGGGCTTACCGATTGTTTTAAAAGACATCGCTTTAAAAGGCTCACAATGATCAATCTCTATTTGATGCGCCACGGTAAAACCGTCGGTCGGCCTGCGCTCAATGGTAAAACAGATGTGCTCGTTGAAGCGCATCGGCAAGAGCAGATCGCTCACACTTTGCTGAGATCCCGTTACTCCTTCTCAAACATCATTACTTCGCCGCTACGCCGTTGCCATGATTTAGCGCAGCAACTGGTTTTACAGCAGCCGAAATTGGATTACCAAATTGAGCCTGATTTCCAAGAAATGGATTTTGGTGACGTCGATGGCGTGGCCTTTGATGAACTGCAATCGATGTGGCCAGTAGTGGAAACTTTGTGGACCAATCCGGCCCAACATCAACTACCGAATGCAGAAAACTTGGCCGATTTTCATCAGCGTGTAACTCGTGCTTGGGAGGCTCAGATTAAAGAGATCAAGCAAGACACTTTAATCATCGCTCATGGTGGAACAATCAGAATGATACTTGCCAATGTTCTAGGCACTGATTGGCAAAACCAATATTGGTATAGTGTGTTGAATATCGACTATCAATCATTAACTCATATCCAAATAGGAAAAGATAACGCTAAGAATGTGAGTGTGAAGAGCATCGGAATTCAAATTTAGCACCGGGTGAGCATGCAGTAGAGTATGGAGTAACTATCAGATTTAATGATAGAATTCCCGGCAATTAACGCCGGCCTCTGGTTAAGCGTATTTTGTATAAGGTATTGAGACGATCGTTGATGAGTTAAGTTTACCCTTATCCATCTTGATAAGTGGGATCGCCTCAACATAAATTGCTTCTACAATTCATTAACATACCGCTGTGCAATAAAGGAGTAACGCATGACGAAGTCCCTTTTCCGCCAATCTTTCCTATTTGATAGTTTGGATTTAGACCAAGAAATGGTCACTGGCGAAATCAAAACGGCAGCTGGTATTACGCTTAAAGTGCTCTCGCGTGGAGTGCTCGAAGTGATTCCCGCTCATCTCAACGATGAGAGTAAGCACATCATTATTTCTTGCGGTATTCATGGTGACGAAACTGCGCCAATGGAATTAGTAAATAAGCTGGTGGATGATATTCAGTCAGGTTTTCAAGCGGTCCAACACCGCTGCTTATTTATTGTGGCTCATCCTCAGGCGACGAATCAACATACCCGTTTCGTGCAAGAAAATTTGAACCGTTTATTTGATGATAAAAAGGGTAATACCTCCCTAGAAAGAGAGATTGCACAGCATCTCAAACAGACAGTGAAAGACTTTTTCGAACACACCGCTGAGCAAAACCGGTGGCATCTTGATTTGCACTGTGCGATTCGTCACTCCAAACATTATTCGTTTGCCGTCAGCCCCAAATCTCGCCATCCTGTCCGCAGCCGCGCACTGATGGCATTGATTGAAAGTGCGCATATCGAAGCGGTGCTGCTTTCAAATTCACCCTCGAGTACCTTCAGTTGGTACTGTGCAGAGAATTTTGCCGCGCAAGCTTTAACGCTTGAGCTGGGGCAAGTCGCACCTCTTGGTCAAAACAACCTAGAGCGATTAGTCGCGTTTGACTTAGCCATGCGCGATTTGGTAGCAAATGCGACACCTGAACACTTGCCAAGAAAGCCAACCATTTATCGTGTCAGCCGTACCATCGTCCGTTTGCATGACGATTTTGATTTCATGTTTGATGATAACGTCGAAAACTTCACCGCGTTTAAACATGGTGAGGTATTTGGTCATGATGGTGAAAAGCCACTCATGGCGAAAAATGAAGATGAAGCGATCGTATTTCCTAACCGAAAAGTGGCATTAGGCCAGCGCGCCGCGTTAATGGTGTGCAAAGTGGCGACACGCTATGAAGACGATCAATTGGTATACGATTAACCGATGGTACTTTTGGCTTGTTAATCTTTTGACCTGTTGACAAGGTTAACAGGCGATTGCTTTGGTATATCACTTTCTATTTAAATGGCTTAACGGTAAGGTTAGGCCATTATTGTTTCTCTTACTTACATATAAGCGCATGACGTTCAATCAGTTACTCTTAAAAAAACAGCGTCGCTGGCATTACGCCCTCTACGCTATGCTGGCATTGTTGATTTCGATGAGTGCGTTTTATTTGATGGTGGGTGAACTCTTTATCAGCCCATTTCACACTTGGTCACCACTGGAATGGCAGTTAGTGACTGAACTTCGTGCTCCTCGTCTGCTCTCTGCCGTCATCATTGGTGCTTCACTAGCCGTATCAGGCGCGGCGCTGCAAGTGCTATTAGGGAATGTTTTGGCAGAGCCGGGCGTGCTTGGTATTTCTGGTGGCGCCAGTGTGGCGATGGTAGTGGTGCTGTTTTTCTTCCCTGCCTTGGCCTCCCCTGAAATTTTCATGCTTTGTGCCGTAGTCGGTGCGATGGTGTTTACTCTTTTACTGGTCAGCATGGCTAAAGCGATGCGTTTAAGCACAACTCGCTTACTGTTGGTCGGTGTGGCGCTGGGTATTTTATCTGGTGCTGTGGTGACATGGGCGTTTTATTTCAGTAATGATCTCAGTTTAAGGCAACTGGTTTACTGGTTGATGGGCAGTATTGGTGGTGCAAGCTGGTATCAACATACGCTTTCATTAGCTGCGCTTCCGGTGATCATCTGGCTTGCTCTGCAAGGAAAAACGTTAGACAAACTGATGCTGGGCGAAACCCATGCAAAGCAGTTAGGTGTGGATGTGCATCGACTACGTTGGAAATTGATTTTTGCCGTGTCGCTGCTGGTAGGAGCTGCGGTGGCATTGGGCGGTGTGATCAGTTTTGTTGGGTTGGTTGTTCCGCATTTATTGCGCTTGGCGTTTGGTTCTGAAAACCGCTACCTTTTACCTATGTCGGCTCTGTTCGGCGCACTCTTACTGGTTTGCGCGGATACCGTTGCCAGAACGGCGCTTAATGCTGCTGAGCTTCCACTTGGTGTCGTCACTACCACCATTGGTGCGCCGATTTTTATTTGGATGTTGTTGAAAAACCATGATTCACGTTAATAGCCTGCAGGTTTCATCACGCTTATTACCACTCTCTTTTACCTGCCAAGCGGGAGAGGTGCTGCATGTTATTGGGCCTAATGGTAGCGGAAAAAGCACTTTACTGTCGGCGTTAGCTGGCGTGACAGAGAGCCAAGGTGAGGTCTACATTGGTGATCTTCAGCTTTCAAGCGCATCGTTAGAGGCGCTGTCACTGCACCGAGCTTATCTGTCGCAAAACGACAAGCCTGTTTTTAATGTCGATGTTTATCAATATCTTGCCTTAGCGATCCCCAGTTGCGCCGATTTACATTCTCAGGTTGTTAATCAAGCCGTGGTTCATCTCACTCAACGATTGAATATTCAAGACAAATTGCATCGATCCATTCACCAACTGTCAGGCGGCGAATGGCAACGTGTCCGCTTGGCCGGTATTTGCTTGCAAATTTGGCCAACCTTAAACCCTTACGCGCAGTTATTGATATTAGATGAACCTGCGGCGCCTCTTGATATTGCTCAAGAAGGGTTGCTTTATCGTTTGATTGAAGAGGTTGCACAGCAAGGGATAGCGGTAGTGATGGCCAATCACGATCTCAATCGAACATTGCGCCATGCCGATCGCGCTCTGTTATTGCAAGATGGCGTATTGCAAAGTTCCGGCTCGGTTGAACAAGTATTAGAGAGCCAAGCGTTAAGTGCAGCGTTTCAGACTCAGGTGAAGCAGGTTGTTGTTGAAGGAAAGCCTTACCTTATCTTTGATTAAAAGCACAACTGTCGTGCAGTTAGCACACTTTTAGCGCATCAATGTGCTGAAGATAGAATGATAAAAATAGTAAGTCTATTAAAAACAAATGGTTAGGTTTTATGTGAAAGTTGGCACGCCAATCGCATTAATAGAATCGATACATTCTCGTTCTTGTTAGGCTTTTTATAAGTCTCTTAACCACCTTGCTCCCACAAGGTGGTTTTTTTTATCTGAGTCTTTGCAAGGTTATTGCGTCAATGAAGCAAGGTCAGCAGGACGGTAATAGACTGATTTGAGCACTTTACCTTGGCGAATCGTTTTGCCTTCAGAGACAAAATCTTGTGCGCATTTAGCAATAATGTAGTCGCCTTTTTGTACGGCCATCAGCTCAATACCTTGCTCAGCATAGTAGGCTTGGGTATCGGCATACTCTTTTTCATTGCGACATACTTTACTCATGTTCGAGCTGTGTACTTCATCCCAGCATGGAATAAATTCGATGCCACGATTTACGGCAACATTGAGCAGAAGATCAATCAAATAGCTGATCGCTAAGTTGTCACTCACTTGGCTATGTCCAAGGTGGACTAAACGACCCATCAAAACATACACAGTATCGATGATCGCATCCGCTTGTTCTGTTTTATTGTCAGCTTCAGCAAGTTCAGTCAACTCTTCAATCGCGAGCGAAGTATGCAACGTGTCAGCTTTATCGTTTAAGCTGCTGGCATCAGCAACGGGGAGATCAAAGGTGCTACGAAACTCGGTAATATCGCGGTAAAGATGATCGTAAATCTCTTGAGTAAGCTTGGATAAATGCATTATCTCGGTCCATTGGTTTGGTTAACAGGGATTGTGACGCGTAGTAACAAATTGATAGTAATAAACTGATAGTAAGAAAATGGATAGTAACAAACTGATGGCAAAGCTGCGACCCATGCCATCAGTTTGGTTAAAGAACAGGGTTACTTATTGAGAAACAAATAAGGAAACAGTTGGCGGCGTTCTTGGTCACTTAGAGCACTAACACGAGCGATATTGGTATCGGGAATCGCTTCTGGGTTAGGGTAGTGCTTGAGTACTTTTTCCATGCTCTCTTCGCGAATAAGATGGAAAATCGGGTACGGCGAACGGTTAGTTAGGTTTTCGTCATCTTCGGGGCGTGTGCCGCCAAAACAGTAGTGAGGGTGAAAGGTAGCGACTTGGAAGATGCCTTGCCAATCTTGTTGCGTAATTAATGCTTCGACCCAATCGATAAAAAAGTTGTACTCAAAAAAATCTTCGAGCATGTTTGGCACCACCACTAAGGTGGTCTCAAGAGACTGTGCCGAGCTGCCTTCTAACTCTAGCAATTGTTGCAAAATGTCTTGCAGCAATTGTTCTTCAGTATCGGCTTCACTGACGAAAATTTTGATCTGCTGGTTACGTTGTGGTTTTGCGGCGAAAGGGCAGAGATTTAAGCCAATCACCACATCGTTAAGCCACTGTTCGACTTCAGTTGTGATGGCGGTTTTATTTATCGTTACGCTCATAGTGCTTATTAAAACAGTCAATTTGGCGCAAGCATAACATGAGTCTTTTGATAAAGTGAGTGGATAACACTACTTGATCAATTCATGCAGCGGTTTGCGGTGCGCAAGGGCGCGGTCATCATGGCGCAATTTCCAACAGAGAAAAAACATCGCCACATACAACACCATTCCACCCGAAACCACCACCGCCCAACCGCCATTTTGCCAGCAATAGAGTAAGAAAAACCCGCCGAGGCTGCCACCCACATAATAATGAACCAAATACAGAGCGGTCGCGGTTGCTTTTGCGCTGCTGGCCTTTTGGCTCACCCATGAATAGGCGAGCGTATGAGTAAAAAAGGCGCCGAAACTGATCAACATTAAACCGATCAGCATAAACGGGATTGATTCAACCAAGGCTAGCCACATCCCCGATAAACTGAGCAAGGCTCCCAACATCATGCCCGAAATGGCATTGTAGCGTTTTGTCCAGTTAGCGGTCAGTTTCGAGCTGAGTGTTCCCGCCAAATAACATAGGAAGATCAATGATGCTAAGCCAATCGGTAGCGAGTAGGGTTCGGCGACAAGCCGAAAGCCCATCACTGAGTAGAGATTAACAAACAGCGCGAAGTTAGTACCACCAATCAGCATCGCTAGCCACAGTGTGCGGTTAGAAAGATGTTTTACCAGCGCACGATTGTGGTGAAAGAACAAGCCTCGTTGCGGCGTGAAATTGCGTTGAATGGGTAGTAACCACAGCACAATCATGGCGCATACGAAAGTAAGTATGGCAATCACAATCACGGCTTGTTGCCAGCCAAAGGCATCGGTCAATATACCGCCTAAAATTCGGCCACTAATGCCACCTAATGAATTCGCAGCAATATAACCGCCAATCGCTTGGCTAAATGCTTGAGGCGAAAGCTCCTCAGCCATGTAAGCCACGGCAACCGAAGCAAAGGCGGCCAATGCGACGCCCATTAGTGCACGTGTTAAAACCAGCACCCATAGCTGTTGGCTGATCAACATTAAGCTGCCGATTAATGGCATCATGAATAGCCCTAATAACATCACTTTGCGGCGGCCAAAGGATTCAGAGCTGATTGCCCAAGGGACTAAACTGACGGAGAGTGCGAGGGTTGATGCGGCAAATAACCAGTTAATTTGGGTTTCCGAAACCGCAAAATGCGTAGCAAGGTAGGGCAACATTGGCTGAAAAAGATAGAGATTACAAAAGACTAAGAACGAGCCGAGCGCAAGTCCCCAAGTGACTTTTCGGTATTCTTTACTGCCAATTTCGATCATGATTACGCTTCACTTACGTTATGTATCTGTGATCACAGTAGCAGTGGC
>NZ_NDIO01000310.1:0-7243 GCF_002241085.1 Vibrio sp. V03_P4A6T147 | reverse complement strand
AGTCAATCGTTACTCTGACTGATAAGAGTGGACTGTTTAAAATTACCTAACACAACAAAAGTAAAATTACATCTACCGACTACATTGCAGATTCCTCCAAGCTTTCCTATCTTTAGTTATGAGCTCTAGGCGTTGCATAACAACTTCTTACATAACGTCATAGCTTTCGTCAGTGTTTTATGGCTAAAGGATAATAAATCATGCTCCTCATTAGGCTGGTACGTGTTTACGTGCCCTTAGTGCTATTGTCGATAGTTGCTCTTATGCCGCAGCCAACACATTTTGGTGTTTGGGCTCTATTATTTGTTACTTTTGCTAGTGTTAGCTATGCAATTTGGAATTACGAATCCTTCATTTCCCAAGTCAAAGCTCAAAAAAAGACGATTGAACACCTTTCTCAAACACAAGAGATCCAACTGGATGGATATCATTCTTTAGAGCCTCTCTTTGCTCAATCTCTGCCAGTGTGGTCTCGTCATATTGATTTAGCCAATGTGCAACTTACCGATTCTGTTACTCAACTGAGCCAGCAATTTGGTGATCTTGTCACGCAGCTTTCACAAGCACTCTCCTTCTCGCAAGGTTCAACCTTAAAAGATGAGCGCAATTTAATGAGCGAAATTGAGCGTTGTCGAGCCATGCTTTCTAAAGCGGTTGATGAGCTTAGAGAAAGCCAAAAGACAAGAGAGCATATGCTTGATGAAATGCGCAGCCTTGATCAATACACAGTCGATTTAAAAAAAATGGCAACCGATGTGGTGGGCATTGCTGAAAAAACCAACTTATTAGCACTTAATGCTGCCATTGAGTCAGCCAGAGCGGGAGAGGCCGGTCGAGGTTTTGCAGTGGTGGCCGATGAAGTGCGTAACCTTTCACAGCGTTCAAGGGAGATCGCTAGCAGCATGACGGAGAAAGTGAACGTTGTCAGTGATGCGATTAATACTACATTTAAGACGGCTGAAATGGCTATTGCGGCTGAGAGTGAACAAATGGAACAAACCGAGCAGCGTATCGATTATGTCATTAACCACTTCCAAGATATGGCACAAACCTTACAGCAACAGTCTGAGCGGTTAAAAGAAGATGCATTTTCGGTGAAGGAAACAATCAGTAGTGTGATTGTGAAATTGCAATTTCAAGACCGAGTAAGCCAAATATTAGAGCAAATCAGCACCAATCTCAAAGAACTCAGTGACTCATTAGAGCTGCTCAAACAAGACAGCAATCATGCGATCGCAGGCGAATTATCCCCGCAAAAATGGCTGGAAAAAATGACCAAGAACTACACCATGATAGAACAACATGAAAGCCACAAAGGCAAGGTTACTGAGGTGAAAAGCAAGGTGACTAGCACGGACATTACTTTCTTTTGAGAACCGTAAATGAATAAATGAGGAACTCTGTGATGAACAAAACGGTACTTGTTGTAGATGATTCGGCTTCAATTCGGCAGGTTGTGAGTATGACCTTAAAAGGAGCAGGCTATCAGACGATCGAAGCTCATGATGGTAAAGATGCATTATCCAAATTGGCCGGGAATCGTGTTCATTTGGTCATCAGCGACGTAAATATGCCGAATATGGATGGCATTACCTTACTTAAAGAGCTGAAGCAAAGGCCAGACACAAAATTTACGCCGGTGATTATGCTCACAACTGAATCTGAGGCATCGAAGAAAGAACAGGGTCGTGCTGCGGGTGCGAAAGCTTGGGTTGTAAAACCCTTTGCACCTGAACAGATGCTTGCCGCCGTAGCAAAACTGATCCAAGCCTAAGGGGGGATTATGCTGACTCCACACCAAACCGATGAGCAATTAATGTTAAAACTTGACGGTGAACTGACGATTTATGAGGCTCGAAATTTGTTTGAGCAGCTGACCCCTTTTGTGTCTCATAGCGAGAAGATCGCCATTGAACTTTCCCAAGTCACTGCTCTGGACAGCAGTTGCGTACAAGTATTGATGGCATTTAAAAAAGCAAGAATAGAACAGGGATGTGAACTGATTCATCATAGTGAAGTCGTGGTGGATGTGCTGGGTAAACTGGGGCTAGTGGGATGGTTTCATGACCCTATCGTTCTTTCGAGTTCACAATAAGACAAAGTGACAAGCTAATGACGAAGCCCCAGGGAGATACTATGGACGAAATGATGGCTGCGGCGCTCCAAACTTATTTTAATGAGAGTAGGGAGTTGCTTGAAGGGATGGAATCTGACCTTCTTGAACTGGATAGCGGGAATCTTGATGGCTTAAATGAGCGATTAAACGCAATTTTCCGAGCAGCGCATACTGTAAAAGGCTCAGCAGGGATATTTAACTTAAATGAGATCGTTCGTTTTACTCATAAAGTAGAAAGCTTGCTTGATTTATTGCGCTCAGAACAACTTAAGTTGCATGAAAAGCATATTTCCTTGTTGCTTGAGTGCCGCGATCACATGGTGAACTTGATTGATGATGCTCAAACGGGGCAAGAGTCATCAGAAAATGACGTTACCGGACAGCGCTTAGGGGCCCGATTGTCTGAGTTTTTAGGTCAATCTGAACCAGAAAGTCATTCACCAACCACGGAATCTGAACCTGATCACACCGCACTCGATAATTTCTGCTGGCATATCTCTTTAACTTTCCCGCTTCATGCATTCCAAGATGGTATGGATCCGCTCTCTTTTCTTTCTTATTTAACTACGCTGGGAGAGGTTATTTATATCGAGGCGGTCGACCGAAAATTACCTGATTGGCACAACTTTGATCCGGAATGTTGTTATTTGGGTTTTGAACTGCGTTTCTATTCGCCGGCATCTAAACAACAAATCGAAGACGTGTTTGAATTCATTCGTGAAGAAGGTGACGTTCGCATCTTTCCACCCAGTGCCAAAGTGGGTGACTTCATTGAGCACATTCAATCAATGCCCGATGAAAATTATAGAATTGGCGAAATATTAGTTCGTTGTGGCGCGCTCACTGAGACTGAATTGAAGCGTGCATTGCAGCAACAAAGTGAGCGGCGAGAAGCGAGTTCGGACGCGATACCCATAGGCGAAATTATCACTCAGGCTGATGCTCAATTAGCACCCGTACTCAATGCGGCGGTCGATAAACAAAGTAAAGCCCGAGAGGCGCTAACCAAAGAGCAAAAAAGCTTGCGAGTGGATGCTGAAAAGTTAGATACCTTAATTAATTTAGTCGGGGAATTGGTCACCGCAGGTGCCGGCAGTGCATTACAGGCGGAGCTAATTGGCGAAAATGTAATGATTGAATCTGTTGCACGGCTCAATGGCCTTCTCGAAGAAGTCAGAGACGCGGCACTACAGCTTAGAATGGTGGCTATCGGTGCGACATTTGCCCGTTTTCAACGCGTTGTTCGTGATATGGCGAAGGAGCTAAACAAAAGTATCCATCTTACGATTACCGGTGCGGATACCGAATTAGATAAATCAGTGATTGAAAAAATTGGCGATCCTTTAATGCATTTAGTGCGCAATGCGATTGACCACGGCATTGAAACAGAGGAAGAGCGTGTCGCAAATGGTAAACCTTCTCACGGCACCATCACGCTCAATGCTTACCATGACTCAGGCAATATAGTGATCGATGTGAGCGATGACGGAAAAGGGCTCAACAGCGAAAAATTGCGCGCAAAAGCGATTGAAAAAGGGCTACTTGATGAAAACCAACTCGTGAGCGATGACGAGATTTTTCAGCTCATTTTTGAGCCCGGCTTTTCAACGGCCCAGCAGGTTTCCAATATTTCAGGACGCGGTGTCGGTATGGACGTAGTGAAGCGAAATATTACTGATTTGCGAGGTCGAGTAGAGATTCACAGCCTACTTAATCGAGGAACAACTATCCGGATTGTATTGCCGCTCACACTCGCGATCATTGATGGTTTCTTAATTGAAGTGAGTAGCGAAACCTTCGTTGTGCCATTGGATGCCGTTCAAGAATGCGTCGAACTTGATGACCAGTGGCTCAAAGATGGCCAAGGCAAACCTTATATTAATCTCAGGGGACAAGTGCTGCCTTTAATTGATTTAAGAGTGCAATTTAACCTCACTGCGCGTCGCTCAAAACGCCAAAATGTGGTGGTGGTCAGTAGTGCGGGGCAAAGTGCTGGTTTGATCGTGGATAATTTGTTGGGGGAATTACAAACCGTAATTAAGCCACTTGGGCCGATTTTTTCACGGGTTAAAGGAATCAGCGGTTCGACTATTTTGGGCAGCGGGGATATTGCTCTTATCTTAGATATCGCCAGTTTATCGCAACATATTATAAAGGAAGAGTCGAAGCATCGCTTATTGGCAATGCACTAACTTGGCTCAATTACATCGTCAGAAAGGAATAGGCTATGTTTAAAAATATTTCAGTTAAATTCAAACTAAGTATGCTAGTTGGCATCTTAAGTTTGTTACTCATTGTAGTCGGATCACTCGGGCTTTATGGCATGCAAAAAACACTGCATGGGCTAGAAACGGTCTACTATGACCGAACCGTACCAGCACTGTCTATCGGTGACATTAAATCTCGTCTTCTGAGCAATCGTATAGCGCTGGCTTTCTCACAACTGTACCCAGAAGCGGATATTATTCGTGCTCAGATTGAGACGGTTGAGAACCACCTCAAAGTGATTGATGACAAATGGGGCAAATACAAGTTAACTAAATTAACCAAGGAGGAGGCTGAATTAGCAACACAATTTGAAGAACAAAATAAAGTCTTTGTTGAGCAAGCTCTACAGCCCACCATTGATGCTTTGCGACGTTTAGACATTGATGAAGCGACTCGCCTTGCGGTTGATAAAGTACGCCCACTCTATGTACCCGTTGAAAAAACAGTAAATGCATTAATTCAGCTGCAATCTAATGAAGCGCAGAATGTTTATAACCATGAGGTTGAGCTTTATGACAACCTACAAATGATAGCCATTGGATCAATTATATTGGGGCTACTGTTTGGTATTGGATTTGCGGTTACCTTGATCCGCGGGATCTGTAATCCTTTAGAGCAAGCAGTGTCGCTGGCTAACCGACTCGCTGTGGGTGATTTAACAGGTAAAATTGAAGCGACGTCAGGCGATGAATTAGGTCGCTTGCTTGAAGCCATGCAAAAAATGGTGGCCAAGTTGTCAGACATCGTAGGTGAAGTGAATAGCTCAAGTAATGCATTGGCTTCGGCATCCGAAGAAGTTTCAGCTACCGCTCAGAACTTAAGTCAAGGGGCGAGCGAACAAGCGGCCAGTGTTGAACAAACTACCTCGTCGGTAGAGCAGATGTCAGCCTCAATCGCGCAAAACACTGAAAATGCGAAAGTGACCGATAGCATGGCAGGTAAAGCGGCTAAAGAAGCGAAAGAAGGTGGAGAAGCGGTAGCTAAAACCGTGTTAGCGATGAAATCGATAGCTGAGAAAATTGGTATTATTGATGATATCGCTTATCAAACTAACTTACTTGCGCTCAACGCCGCAATCGAAGCTGCTAGAGCTGGCGAGCATGGTAAAGGTTTTGCAGTGGTGGCTGCAGAAGTCCGAAAATTGGCAGAGCGCAGTCAGGTTGCTTCTCAAGAAATTGGTGAGGTCGCTAAAAATAGCGTTGGTTTAGCGGAACAAGCCGGAAAACTGCTGGATGAAATGGTGCCTTCTATTCAAAGAACATCCGATTTAGTACAAGAGATCAACGCAGCTTCAATGGAACAAGCAACCGGAGCAACACAAATTAACCAAGCGATGGAACAGCTCAACAGTATCACGCAACAAAGTGCTTCCGCATCAGAAGAGCTTGCGTCGACCTCTGAAGAGATGAGCAGCCAAGCACAGCAGCTCCAGCAACTAATGACCTTCTTCAAAACAGAAAATAATCGCCGTGAAGCAGTAAATAAATCTTCAGTTCACCACGAGCAGCAACGCCCTAAACAGAAGAAAGATGTTGAGTTTGTCTCTATGGACGATGAACCTGAGTATGTGCGCTTTTAGTGGCTGGAGGTGAATGTGGCTAATCTTATCCCGGTTGAGGCTAACTCGATGATATTGGCTAAGTCCAATACAGAATTAGCACAAGATCAACAGTACTTAACATTTCAGCTCAATGGTGAAATGTACGCCTTTGCGATTTTGCATGTTAAGGAAATATTAGAGTATGGCAAAGTAACTCAGGTGCCAATGATGCCTGACTACATTCAAGGCATTATTAACTTGCGTGGTGAAGTGGTACCTGTCGTCAATCTAGCTCGGCGTTTTTATCTTAAACCGCAAGAAGTGAATAAAAAGACTTGTGTTGTCATTATCGAAGTGACGAATGAAGAACAGCGTCAAGACCTAGGTGTTATGGTTGACAGTGTTTCTGAAGTCATTGAAATATCAGGTAAGTTTATGAGACCTGCCCCTAATTTTGGTACCAAGATCCGGACCGAATTTATTTGTGGTATGGCTCAATTCGATGAAGAGTTTGTCATTATTTTAGCGGAGGATAAAGTCCTATCTGTTGAAGAGTTGGCCATGATGGAACAGGTCAAAGAGCAGAATGAACTTGCAAGTTAAGCACAAATCTCAGCAACTTGGAAATTCAGCCATGGAGCAAATGTCCATCATCAGTGATGCAGACTTTGAGTTGTATCGTGGCTGGATATATCAATCTGCAGGTATCGCACTAACACCCAGTAAGAAAGCGTTGGTGGTTGGGCGTCTAAGCGGGCGCTTAAGAGAGCTCGGTATAAGTTCATATCGGGACTATTTTGAGTATTTGACGAAATTTAGCGATCAGCAAGTACGTAAACTTGAACAGCAACGAGCCATCAATTTGCTGACCACCAATGAAACGTACTTTTTCAGAGAAGAGGCCCATTTTGCTTATATCCAGCACCATCTCTTCACTGTATGGGGGAAAAAACAGATCCGTTGCTGGAGCGCAGCAAGCTCGACAGGTGAAGAGGCTTATTCTCTGGCAATGTTATTAGACAGCCGTTACCAAGGAGAATGGCAAATAGTTGGTACCGATATCAATAGTCAAGTGTTGCAAATTGCATCACAAGGTATTTATCCGATGCTACGCCATGAACATATACCGAAAGCCTATCTCAAGACGTATTGCCGAAAAGGCATTGATACCAAGCATGACACATTGAAAATTGTTAATTCATTAAGGAAAAAAGTAAAATTCGGATTAGCGAACTTACAAAATCAGTTGGATGAACTTGGTCACTTTGATCTTATTTTTTTACGTAATGTTATGATTTATTTTGATCAAAATACCAAAC
>NZ_NDIO01000392.1:0-7291 GCF_002241085.1 Vibrio sp. V03_P4A6T147 | reverse complement strand
CACTTGACACATCACCAACAATAATAAATCCATTAAATGCTAATGTTATTATGAATATTAGCTTAGAGGTGTGTTTTCATCATGTTATTAAAAAAGAGTGGCCTATTTCTGGGATTAGCTATTACATTGTGGTTGCCTGCCTCTGGCTATGCAGAGCCGGCGTCAACAACGAATAACACTTTTTCTGAATCTGCGGAGCTTATTCGTCAAACCTATGAAGAGCAACTTTTCACATTGCCGGCATTCAAAGAGGGGCACTATGGGTTACGGATGTATCGCCAAACTCTAGATCCTAAATATTCAGCAGCGGTGTGGAGTGATCTTGCTCGCGTAGCAAGCCGACTTAATCAATTTTCCGCAGAAGTTTCAACTGCTGAACAGGTTTTTCTCTACTCTGAGCAACGTTTGGCTGGATACCTCGATGACGAAGATGAACGCAGCCAATTACGCTATATCGCCACTAAACATATGCCAGAATACCTCTACTTAGGCGTCGACCTATTAGGCTCTATGGCCCGTGCCAACGAATATGGTTTGAAACATAAAGAAGATCAGCTTTTGCGCCAAGTGATCCGCCGTTATGATTTTACTAAGTACGCCACTGATGAAGAAATGATTAAAGCGTGGGCCGCACAACTTGCTAACCAAGTCTATTGGTTACGCCAGTTAGGTGAACAAGATGTCGTACAACCATTCATTGATAGCTTTAGGAAAACATACCCAGATTCTGCTGATAAAGCACTCTCCGCGCAACAATATGGCAATAAGCTGTATGGCATGACACACATTATTTTTGCCGATTCGGAATACTATCAAAATCCCATTAAAGAGCAGCAGCATCAATGGATCTTCGACTACTTTCGCAATAATATCGATACCATTTTGCTAAGAGCGAAGGAAGATGTGGTTGCTGAAGTTGGGATCACTTTTCTACTCGCAGGTTTAGAAAAGGATCCTGTTGTAGAAAAAACTCGTCTCGCAATTCAACAAGCGATTGATAAAAAGAAAGGGATGATCCCCTCTACCTCAGGTGTGTTTGACCTTGCCGACGGAGAGCACCGCAATGTACTTGCCATTATGTTACTTGACTGGCAGAAAACCAACCAAGCGCCCACAGTGAAAAATAATCCTAAGGTATTTTCTAGCCTGCCTTATGGGCTCATCAGACAGTAGCAATAAGCGGGTTAAGCTGATTTAAGCTGGTTTGACGATACTGAGGATTTAAATAGCTTCGGGATAAGAATTCCAGTAAAAGTTGCCATCACTATCAAGCCCAACCCTACCATTTGTGTTGGCAAGTACTGCACATTAAAAAACAACTGTTGCCATAATGCGGTAAAAAGCAAATTGGTAAAAATCAACGGAGCGAGCTGCGAGCCAGAGTGTGCCAGACGGTAGGCTTTGGCTCGAAAAATTTGAGTGTTAATGACTAATATAGAGACTCCGTTCAAGGCAATAACCACAGCTAGCTGCTGCAAGCTACCCCAGGTTTGTTGAAGTACATTCACGTCCGCGGTAGGAAGAAATAACAAAGGCAGTAATAAGATTGATGCACACACAAACGTCCAAGCATTGATATCAATAGATCGCATATTACTTTTCGTCGCTCGATATAAGCTTAACTGCGATCCCGCATTCAGCGCTCCCGCAAGTAAACCGACCAATAACTCCATCCGTAAATGGATGCCCGAAACATCGCCAGCCAGCAGTAACACCCCGATAAATGTAATGGCCAAGCTCACAACCGTGCCTGCTTTCATCACTACACCAAATATTAATTTTTCTAACAAAGGAATAAACAGTGGACCAGTGCTAAACAATACAACACTTTCCACCAAAGAAAGATGCTGAAGTGAGTAAATAAAACAGAGCTGACAGCCTGCAATACATACTGAGCGAACCCACAGAGCCCGTTTCATACCTTTGGGAGGAAAACGGAAATGAGTTAAGCTCATTACTCCCAACAATATAAGCGCGGGGAGTAAAAATCGGAGAAAACTGAGACTTTGTAGCGGTATCTCATGTGCAAGAAACTTAGACAGTAGCCCTGTCAATGACAAGCTAAATGTGGAGGACAACATAAATAATGGAGCCAAAATTCGTGGGTTCATACAACTCTCCTCTAGTACAGCCATCATAGAACAATGACGAAAGGAAAAATAACGAGTAATATTAACCAAACCTGTAAGAGAAACTTACCAATGCGAAAACTACCTCCGCTCAAGTCACTCTACTCATTTATTGCCGTAGCAGAAACAGGCAGCATGACGGATGCAGCAAAGCACCTTAATGTTAGTCATTCAGCCGTCAGTCAATCAATAAAAGCATTAGAGAACCAGCTAAACCAGCCGCTATTCAATCGCGTTGGGCGTCACGTCGTACTCAATAATGCTGGTCAAAAATACTATCGGAGAATTGCGCCTGCTTTGGAGCAAATCGTTGAAGCAACTGAAGTGCTTATGAGAGATGAGCGCCATAACCGACTGACACTCAACATGGTCAACTCATTAGCGCTGCACTGGTGGATACCACGAGTTAACCGCTTTCAAGAGCATGCACCACATATAGACGTGAGAATATCGAGTTTAACAGGCACTTTTTCTCTAACATCAGAGAACGTTGATATCGCGATTGTTCATGGTAAACAAGATGAGTGGCAAGACTACTATTGTGAGAAACTTGCCGAAGATGAATTGGTGCTGGTATGCAGCCCTGAACTCATAAAACCTGACCTCATAAAGCAAGGTGATAAGCAGACGCTTTCATCCATACTTAAATGCCACCCAGCGATTATCGCTGTGAACGAGCGCCGCAAAAAAGACTGGCAAATTTGGTGCGATGCTTATCAACTTAGCATGCCAGAAAGTCGCAAAAACCTATCATTTGTTTCTTCAGCACAAGCCGTACAAGCAACTATCCGCCAATTAGGTATTTTCGTTACCCATCGCCTCTTTGTAAAAGATGACATCAAGTTAGGCCTACTACATGAACTCGGTTCCGCAGTGACTAATCCCTATCAAGACTACTACTTCGTTTGTGCCAAAGAGCAACTGAAACAAGAGAGTATCTTAGTGCTAAGAAGTTGGATCAAAAAAGAATTTGTGATGTAACTAAATTTGCGATGTAACTACAGGACGGCTTAGATTTTTTTGCTATATCCACATTTGCTTATATTCATTTTTTTATAAAAAAATAATGGCTGAAATAATGGCTTATTTGGACAACGTTAAAATAATCGACAAAACATGCTGATAATACAATAAGTTATAAGACCATTGATCACCGATTATTAATAGCCTAATGACTTAACGAAAACGCCAAATGATTAGCCATTGTATTTTTTAACTGACTCCATGCACTTCGTCCGCAAAACTCTGTTATTTATTCTAGACTTAACTCGGTATCTAATACTTTAGGATAGCATCGAGATCGAGTATGACTGAACTGGTAGGTAGACATTTAGAAGAGATGGCCAATATGCGAGCGTCACGCAAGCGTAGGGTCGTAGCCTTATGCTCGTTTGTGTCTGTGCTACTTTTCGCCTTTTATGGCATTCTTCATTTTCTTGAACAGCAATATTACCTGAGCACTTTTAATTTATTATGCTTGATCGCCATTGCCTCTAATTACCTTTATTTCTACCATCACTCTGATAACACCTCCTATGCCGATTTATTCCTCAGTGCCATCTTGTTAACAAAAGGGGTCATATTACTACTATATGGACAGCATATGGTCGGCAATGTGCTGTGGTTGTTTCCAATTATTGCGGCGGTGATCTTCATTAATGACTTTCGAATAGGCTTAGTTTTTAGCTGTAGTTTCTTTATGCTGATTGGCGTCTCAGTACAACTCTCCGGTGCCGATATTCTTCCTCAATATCTCGCCATAGATCGGTTTTTTCTCAGTCTCATCGCACTCTGTTGCATGTGTCATATTTCCTCTTACTACTACAACAAAGCGGTTTGCTATATCCAGCATCTTTATCAAGAGGGAATTGAAGACCTTGCCTACACCGACCAACTGACTGGGCTCGCCAATCGTTGGAGTTTCGAAACTTGGGCACGTGAAAAACTCTCCCAGCAGACTGATAAAAAAACCATCACCGCACTCGTCTTTCTAGACATTGATAATTTCAAGTCCATTAATGACAGCTACGGACATGAGGTCGGGGATCGAGTCTTGCAATATTTCGCCAATCGTTTAAAAAACAACGTCCGAAATAAAGACCGGAAGACCGATAAACACGATTACTCCATCGCGAGATTTGCCGGAGATGAGTTCGTGCTACTACTTTACGATATCAAAACGGTTAAGGATTTGGATGGTGTTCTCAACCGGATTTGTTATCTGTTTGAGGATAAATATCAAGGGTCAGAAATGATCAATAACCTCACCGTCAGCATCGGCGCTGCTTTGTTTCCTTCTGATGCTGATAACTTGGCCGAGCTGACTCGGTGCGCAGACAAAGCGATGTACGCAGCAAAACACAACGGCAAAAATCAATATCAGTATTACCAACATATTTCACTTGACCATACTGACGCATCTACTGCAACCCATTCAGCAACAGTGACACCAATAAAGAAAGCTAGCGAGTCATATACATAATCCACAAACCTACTGCACATACCACCACTATCCATGCGGCGTAGCGTGCTGTATTAGGTTTATTTGGTTTAGGGTGAATCACTGGCCTCATTGCCGCACGCCTTGCTGCTTCAACAATGGAAACGTCTTTATCACTGAGCTGTTCAAGCGTATCGCGATTTTTCTGCGCTTGATTAGCCACCTTGGTAAATCGGTGCATCTGCTCAAGCGTAAAATCCTCTTTGGGATCATAATGCGGATTCTGATCTTCATGTTTGGGCAACATAGACATTGGGCATCCTCCTCGTGATCCAACCTACTCTAATTATAGCCCCCCTCAAGATATGTTCGAATTTCTCGACGAAGACCTTCAAAACACAGCGCTCTTCTTTATCAGCACCTTGTCTTAGACTGATGTTATACCGACAAGGAGAATCATTATGCTAACGCAACGTGAAATAAAACAGATAATCCCCGCACAACCCACTTCGGATGGAGATGGCGTAAAAATTAGCCGCGTTACTGGCTTTAATAACGCTAATTTTTCACCATTTTTAATGCTCGATGAATTTAAATCTGATCAAAAAGCCGATTATATTGGCGGATTCCCTCCTCATCCACACCGAGGAATCGAAACTCTCACTTATATGCTAAATGGGCATTTCCAACATCAAGATCATATGGGTAATGTCGGTGAATTACGCTCTGGTGGTGCCCAATGGATGGCCGCTGGAAGAGGTGTTATTCATAGCGAGATGCCAATCATGACTGAAGGTCAGTTGCACGGTTTTCAGATTTGGATCAATCAGCCTGCTAGCCAAAAAATGGCGCCAGCGCAATACCACGACTTTCAACCCGAAACCATTGCCGAATACCACTCTCAAGAGGCTGGCCTGCTGAGAGTACTTGCGGGTGATGTTACTTGTGGCAACCAGATAGTAACTGGCCCATTAACAAAAACGGGCGTTAAATTGAGTGTGGCCGACTGGCAAGCAACACCGGGTAGCCAATTAGAGATCGTCACTCCGAATCACTTTAATGTCATGGCATTTACCTACAAAGGCAATGCACAGCTAGGCAGTAAAGTGTTGGAGCAAGGCGAGCTAGCGTTGCTCTCAAAAGGTGAGTTCTTAACATTAAAAGCCAATGATACGAGCGGAGTATTGTTGCTAATGGGGCAACCCATTGATGAACCTGTAGTGCATTATGGGCCGTTTGTAATGAACTCATTTTCTGAGATAGAACAAGCAATTAAAGACTACAACTCAGGTGTGTTTGAACAGTATTAATCATAGGATAGCCATCCGGCTGATCTTAAGTGTCATTTTGAGGTTCTCAGAAAGTTTGCCTATACTCAATTAGTAAATTTGACGAGAGGCACGAAATATGTGGGTATTGACTAGAAATATTTTCATTTCATTGGCAGCAGTGCTGATCAGCTCAACGCTTTTTGCTAACACCCTTAAGGCTGATTTTAGGCATCGACCACCAGAAATGGTGATCAGTCCAGATGGTCAAAAAATCAGCGGCCCATTAAAGGAAATCATTGAAGAAGCAGCAAAAAATATAGGCTTCGATATCGAGTGGCGAAACATTCCATTTCCTCGCAGCCTTGCTACTTTAGAAAATGGTACTGTTGACATTGTTCCACGTGTCATACGAACAGCAGACAGAGAAGCATTTGTTCGCTTTATCGGTCCTATAAGTGAGCAAACACGGAATATTGTTTTTGTCACTCGCAGTGATGGGCCAGCAATCAACAATTATCAAGATTTACGAGAGCTGAATGTCGGTGTGAAAAGAGGTACCGCTTATTTCGAAGCGTTTGATCAAGACAAAGAGATAAATAGAACGGTTGTTAATGATGACTTCAACCTAGCAAGGATGCTAGAGGCAAAGAGAATAGATACCGTTATCGTATTGGATTTACCTGCGCTAGAAGTGGAATTAAAAACAATCAATTTTAGTAACTACCAAGTAGCAACCTACTACTATCCAAACACTATCGGCAACTATTACGGTATGCCTAAAAGCCATCCACAAGCAGATGCATTACAAAACGCTCTGTCTGAAATGGTAAAAAGTGGAAGGATCGAAGCTATCTATGCAAAATTTGGCTTAACAGCTCAATAAGAAATAGGGCTTTTAAGCCCTATTTCAACTACAAATATTCGCACAAATAAGCTGTTGCTTCGGCAACTTTCAAATCAAAGGACGAATTCTCAGCGACTTCAAAAGATTCATTTGCTTTAAATGTAGACCAATGTTCATCCCCTAAACGCTTTATCGTTAACGAACCTTTGATGACTGTCATACGCTCAGGAGCGGCCGTGCCAAAGGTGTATTCGCCAGGAGCCATTACGCCCACCGAGCTGTCACCACTTTGGTGAGCAAAACCTAAAGATTTAACAGCCCCGTCGAAGTATGTGTTTTCTTTGATCATTTCTCTTCCTTGTAAAATAAACCACCAAAATATGGTGAATAACACGTTTGTAAGCCGTTTTATCTGAAATCGTAAAAATACACAAGTGGCAATTGGGATTAAACAAATAGTGAAACGCGACCTATACTGATCGGTAAGTCAACAAAATTCATGGTGCAATGTTCATCTTGTCATCCATTAGTACTAGTTTTGGAAAAAAGATCATATTTTCCAGTGTGACATTTGCTAAACCACACGACATATTCCACTCTCTAACCT
>NZ_NDIO01000096.1:0-7323 GCF_002241085.1 Vibrio sp. V03_P4A6T147 | reverse complement strand
AATAAGGTGTATTTTAAATACAAGAACCCGATAAACTTTAGGAGCCATGATGATTTATGCCATCCCTTGTGATCAAAACTCGCTTTTTAATCACTTTGCCAAAGCGCCTCAATTGATGATTGTGGACGATACCACCGCCACTAGCCAACGTATTGACGTTACTAAAACCGAGGGCAGTTGTGGCCACAAAAAACAGCTACTTGCACTGCTAAGAGAGAATAGAGTGGACGCTGTTATCGTCCGCAATATCGGACAAAATATGTTAGCAGCAATTTTAGAAAAGAAGATTGAGGTATATTACGCACCAAGAGGCAGCCAATTAACATCACTTCATCCAAACCATCTTCTGCCCGTCACCGACGTCTCTTTTGGCAAGCCTTCAGCCAATAAATCGAAGAAACGTTGTGCTAGTCAATGTGGATCGAAGAAAGTGGGTAAACATAACAAACTGGCACCCAGAATGCTGTCACCAACTACCATAGAAGCGTTGAAGAAAGTGCTGAAAGTAAAAGCGATTGTCGAGGGAAAATAATGACTTATGTTATAACCTTTGCATTTTTTATTGGCATTATTGTCTTGATGGCGATCGGTGTTTTGTTTCGCCGCCGCTCGCTGCAAGGCAGTTGTGGTGGATTAGCAAATATCGATATTGAAAGAGAATGTAACTGCGTAGACGTTTGTGATGAGCATCAGAAGGTGTTGTATCAAATTCAAGAACCTGATCACGAGCGTTAGCGCTCAACCAACATCAACGCATGACCTTCCACCAAGCAAGTCGCGACTTTCGCTCTTGCTTGGTTAACGATATTACCAAAGGTTTGTCGCGATATGCCCATCTGCGTGGCCGCTTGCAATTGGCTAAGCCCCTCTTGATCAGCCAAACGCAGCGCTTCAAGTTCTTCTGGCAGTAAATCTACTGTGTTCAATTCAGATAATTTGACACCGTTGGGTTTGAAGCATGCATACGCCGCTTGACCACAAACACGACGAATTTTTTTGGGTCTTGCCATTTTCTTCTCCTAATCATTTAAAAACAGTTTGGTGAACTTATGAACATTCAGCCTCCCCTACAACATTGCCACTGCGCGGTGTGTTGTGCCCCGTTCTTTTCTGAAACGCACACACTGCAATTTAACCAAACAGAAACAGGGAGCGTATGCGCACAGATTGTAGCAACAGAAAAGATGCAAGGCTATCAAGGGGTCATGCAGGGTGGACTTATCAGCACCTTACATGATGCGGCCATGACACATTGTCTGTTTGCACAGTGCATTTATGCGATGACAGCAGAGCTAAACGTACGTTATCTGCACCCTATTCCACTGAATGTACCGTTGCAAGTCGAAGCACATCTTATCAAACAAAAACGTCACATTTACTATCTGTGCAGCACCATTTTTTATGATGGGCTTCCCTATTCTACGGCCAGTGCAAAGTTTATGTGCAAAGCCGAGTAGCCTGAGTGCTACAGTCATTAGGATGCTGGCTTAGCGTAAACTTCGGTTGAGTCACGCTTTCATCCTCCTTATACTCACTCATCATTTCTTTATTATCTTTCGTTATGAAAATTATCGCAGTAACCGCTTGTCCAACAGGCATCGCGCACACCTATATGGCCGCAGACGCACTCAAAAAAGAAGCGAATAAGCGTAATATCTCAATCAAAGTCGAAACCCAAGGCGCAATGGGTGTCGAGAACCCACTGACAGTGGCAGATATTGTCAACGCGGATCTGATCCTCATCGCTTCAGATATCGACATTGAACAGCGTGAACGTTTTGTTGGTTGCAAAACGGTTCAGGTGTCCATTGAAGAAGTGTTGACGAACGTGCAATCTGTTTTAGATCGTCATTTGTAACCGCCGATGATCACAACGCGCATCACTTTTGTTTTAAAAGCAGGCGGTCTAGTCAGCTGGCAATTAAATGAATTGAAAGATCTCAACCGCCATTTTCGCTCGGTGGTGGTGCTGTTTAACATCACGCGCGACAACAAGGCAATGCTCAACCATACACTGCAAGTGTTAAGCCTTGGTTCAAACCCGGGAGATGTATGCCAAATTGCCATTGAAGGGCTCGACGCCGAGTTGGCCTGTATGGTGATGACAGAGTATTTACGCGAGCACACACTGCTTATTTCAACATCGCACAAACAAAATGCTAAAGCGGAATTGGCGTTTGCCACCCACCTAGCTTTTCAACTGCCTTTTTCGCTACAGTGGCATTACGCCACATTAGGCTCAGTGGTTAGCAAATCAGAGGCACTCGACACGATTGCTAAGCAGATCATTCCCACGCATTGTCATGATATTTTGTATGCGCTGGAAAAAAGAGAAGCAATCTCCCCGACCATTATTGGCCGTGGAATAGCGCTACCCCATATCATTCACGCACGAGTTGCCCAGCCAACACTGGCGGTTCACTGGTTAGCAAACCCGCTATCATGGTCAGAAAAATCCGGCGATGTGTCGCTGATCATCACCTTATTACTACCGACATCAGCGCCGCGAACCGTAATTAAACCGGTCACGCAGTTAACTCGTTGGTTACTGGAAGAGGAACATCGTCAATGGCTACTTACGGCAAAAAGAGAAGAAACCCTTAAAGCCATTTTGCTGCACGTGATGGCTAAGCCGTGCGACCCAATACAAAATGAATAGCTTTATTGCGACAGAGTTCGATATTCAGATGGAGTCATACCCGCTTTGCTTTTAAATACGCGGAAAAAATAATTCACATCTTGAAATCCACAGCGCGTGGCCACTTCGGCTAAACGAAAGGTGTATTTCTTCAACATAAATTTTGCCCGTTCAATTCTTACCCAAGTGATGTAATCAGCAAGAGTCATGTGTCCTTGTTGGCGAAACATGCGCGATAAATGGTTGGCAGAGATATTAAACCGCTGTGCGATGCTGTCACGGCAAATATTGCGATGAAAATTTTCTTGGATATAGATGCAGATGCCTTGATATAAATCTTCACTGCGCTTTTTAGGAGAAGCGGTCGGTTGATCAAGCATTGTGGCGCTGTAACTCAACAGAGCCAACAACAAATGTTCGTCCATTGGGCTTTTCTGAGGCTCACGTGCTAATGCATTTAGCCCTTCGAGCATGTGATCAATCGCGTGCCCAGTACGCGTTGGGATACTGTGTTTCTGAACATCATAAAAACCACTCTCGCCTTTGTGTTTGCTGACCAAACTAAACCCCATTTGACGACGGCCAAATAGCAAACTCAAGACCGAACAGCTCTCTTGCCAATCGGGTTTATTCCAGCAGTTCGGGGGTATATAAAGCGCATCACCAGATAAGATGTTGACCTTACTGATACCGTGTTCAATCTCTTCGATTTCGTTGCTATACACGCCGCTTAAAACCAATTCTAGACGAGGGAAATTGACTTGGTAACTGAACGCTGGCGGCGTTATTTTGTCCCCAGCAAACCATATTCGATTAAAACTTTCTCGCTCCGAGAGCAGCACTTCAATCACATTTTTAAATACTGGGATCACAAAACTCACCCTATACCCATCAATAAACGAGGCAACTATAATCCAATACCTCATGAATCACCAATCATTACGCATTCGATAACTCCGATCGAAAAAGCAAAATAATCAATTTATCTAATTGAATTAAAATAAAAAATTAATCATAAATTCAAATTATCAACCTAAAACCAAAATAAGAGCCTGATCACGTTTGCAGCCACAGGTTACAATAATCCAGTAAATGCCAGTTTCGTACACTACCACTGTTCACCCGAGGCGCTCACAATATCTCCAACAAAAAGCGCGGTGCGCAATAACAATATCCCCAAACCGTTTGAAGTTTCAGCCAACATGGCTCAGCTCTAAGTGCGAAGGGGATAAAAACCATATAGGGGACGAAACATGATCACTCAACTCATTAATGAGAACTTGATCCGGCTTGATTTGAAAGCAACATCAAAAGATGGCGTTTTCTCAGAGCTGGTCGATGTACTGTTAGAACAAGGACGCATCAGCGATAAATCGCAGTTTTTAGCCGATATCTATGCTCGTGAAGAGCTTGGAAACACCGGATTTGAAGATGGCGTCGCGCTGCCTCATGCCAAAAGTTCCGCCGTTATCTCGCCTGCGGTTGTGATAGGCATCAGCAAAAGCGGTATCGAATATGGCGCGGAAGATGGCTTGCCTTCTAAATTATTTTTCATGATAGCCTCGCCTGATGGTGGTTCAAATCATCATATTGAAGTGCTGGCAGAGCTCTCTTCCAAGCTGATTGAAGAAGGGTTCATCCAACGTTTCTTAGACGCAAAAACAGAGCAAGCAGCGCTAGATTTGTTGCTACAAAAAACCGAAAAAGCAACCGATGTTGAAGCCAATAAAGGCTTTTTGATTGGCGTAACGGGCTGCCCAGCCGGTGTTGCACACACTTATCTTGCCGCTGAAGCGCTGGAAAAAGGGGCCGCCGCGATGGGTTATCAAATTAAAGTCGAAACCAACGGTTCGATTGGGGTGAAAAACAGCCCAACAGATGAAGAGATAGCCAAAGCTGATGCGATCATCGTGGCTTGTGACAAGCAAGTTGACATGGTGCGCTTTGCGGGTAAAAAACTGATTGAAACTGGCGTTAAAGCGCCGATTCGTGATGCAAAAGGGTTGATTGAAAAAGCCCTCAGCGCACCAAAATATCAAGCCGATGCCAGTACCAAGACTTTAGATGGGAAAGGTAAAGCGGCGCAAGCTCGCTCCGATTTATACCGCTATTTGATGAATGGTGTATCGCATATGATCCCATTCGTTGTTACTGGCGGTTTGTTGATTGCTTTAGCACTCGCTATTGGCGGCGAGCCAACCGAAGCTGGTATGGCCATTCCTGACGGCAGCATGTGGAACCAAGTGCTGAACGTCGGTGTGGTTGCTTTTACGTTGATGATCCCCATTCTTGCAGGTTACATCGCGTATGCGATCGCCGATCGCCCCGCTCTGACTCCTGGCTTAATTGGTGGTTGGATCGCTAACAACGGGTCATTCTACGGCGCAGATGCAGGTACAGGTTTTATCGGTGCCATTATTGCTGGCCTTTTAGTCGGTTATTTCATCAAATGGTTAACAAGCATCCATTTTCACAAGTTTATTCAACCACTTGTGCCAATCATGATTGCACCCATCGCAGGCTCACTCTTTATCTCTGGGCTCTTTATTTTTGTTATCGGCGCGCCGATTGCAAGCCTGATGGATGGCTTAACCGCACTACTTACGAGCATGAGCTCAGGTAACGTGATACTGCTCGGTATTGTGCTCGGCGGCATGGCTGGCTTTGATATGGGTGGCCCATTTAACAAAGTGGCATTCCTCTTCTCTGTTGGTATGATTGCCAGCGGTCAAACTCAATTTATGGGTGCAATGGCGTGTGCCATTCCAGTCGCGCCACTCGGTATGGCTTTAGCAACCGTTTTGGGCCGTAAACTGAACTTGTTTGAAGCCTCTGAAATTGAAGCAGGGAAAGCTTCCGGTGCAATGGGCTTGGTTGGTATCTCTGAAGGGGCGATTCCATTTGCCGCGCAAGATCCGATGTCAGTCATTCCAGCAAACATCTTAGGGTCGATGGTTGCAGCGGTTATGGCGTTCACTTTTGGCATTACAAACAGTGTTGCCCACGGCGGTCCTGTAGTAGCATTGCTCGGTGCCATGAATAAGCCTTTGCTAGCTTTGCTTTGCATGGCAACCGGTGCTGTAGTGACAGGTGTTGTTTGTATCACTCTGAAAAAAATGCGCCAAGCGAAATTACAACAAGCAACGGCTTAATGATCAAGCACTCTCCCCCGAGAGTGCTTGATGTTCATCAACGCTGAGCTTCTGATTTTATGTTGTACTCCCGCTTTAACTCGGGAGTTTTTTATTTCGCTTACTCTATGTACTGCTGCTTTGTTTTTATTTTGATTTTTTGTGAGATGTACTATGACCAATAACAAACAACCTTTCTTTTTGATGGACAATGTCATCCAAAACTATGCGTGGGGAAGCACGACTTCGATTCAGCACTTGTTTGATATTGCTAACCCAAACAACGTTCCACAAGCAGAAATTTGGATGGGAGCACACCCAAATGGATGCTCACAAATTCATGTGAATGGAGAACCTGTTTCGTTGCTTGAGATGATCAACCAAGATAAAACAGCGTTTCTTTCTGCTGCTACTGCAACAACCTTTGGTGAGTTACCTTATCTTTTCAAAGTACTTGCCGCAGCGAACGCCCTTTCGATTCAAGTTCACCCAAGTAAGCAAGAAGCGGAAATTGGTTTTGAGAAAGAAAACCAAGCGGGGATCCCACTCAATGCCGGACATCGCAACTATAAAGATCCTAACCACAAGCCGGAATTGGTTTACGCCCTTACCCCTTATCAAGCGATGAATGGGTTTCGCCCAATCACAGAGATTGTTGAACAATTTCAAACGCTGAATATCAATGCGATTTCAACCCTGGTCGATGCTTTTGCACACAACCCAACATCACAAGGTTTAAAAACCTTTTTTAGTGCATTGCTATCATTAACTGGCGAGAAAAAAGAACATGCGGTGAATGCATTATTAGCGTATGCCCATCATCATTCAGATGATGATCTTTTTGAGCTCATTTTAGAGCTGGCACAACAGTACCCCGGTGATATCGGTCTATTTTCTCCATTAATGCTCAATGTACTCACTTTAGCTCCGGGTGAGGCCATGTTTTTAGACGCCAGAACGCCACACGCCTACTTGAAAGGTACCGGGCTTGAAATCATGGCCAACTCAGACAACGTGTTGCGCGCTGGCCTAACACCCAAACACATGGATATTGAAGAGCTCACATCATGCACGCTATTTGAAGAAAAACCCGCTTCAAGCCTGTTATTGAAACCTATCGAAGAAAATGGAGCATTATTGTTCCCTGTCCCAGTCCGCGATTTTAAGTTTGCGATTTACCTCAATGCCGCGCAAGTTAACGTGAAAATCAACAGTGCCGAAATTATCTTTGCCATTGATGCTGATGCGACCTTAACCCATGACAATGGTGAGTCTCTAACCGTGAAAAAAGGTCACTCAATCTTCATCCCCGCATACGCTGAACATTATCAACTGTCATCACTTGGACGTGTCGCACGCGCGTATAATTAACAGCCGATGTGATAAACAAAAAAGCCAGCATCTGTTCTGCTGGCTTTTTATTTGGGATTATTACGAAAATTTGCGCTAATCAATTTGTGGGCAGTTAGATATTCTGCGACTGCTTCCAAACCGCCAGTTCAACCCACATTTGTTCGAGTTGTTGCAACTCTTCTTCTGTGAGCAGTGCTAAGG